>DASRCS010000286.1:0-3976 GCA_035652995.1 Pyrinomonadaceae bacterium | reverse complement strand
GCCGGCCTGCGTCCTGCGACCGAAGATGGCCCACAGCAACAGCGCCAGCGTGAGCGCCTCCGCGAAGTTGTAAATTACGCCCGTGATCATATAGAAGGAGCCGAAGCTCTCGGTCTTGCCGTTGTTCTCAAGCCAGATGGGGACGAAGTATTCAACGGCCCCAATTGCCAGACCCTCGCACAGCAGCAAGACGAGGCTCAGGATAACGAGCAGCGAGGTTCGGGGGTGGCGTTTCCAACCGACCAGGGCGACGACAACGCAGACCAGCGTGGTTAAAAACGTAGGCAACTGCGTAAGCAGCCCGATAAAATAGTACGAAGCGTTTTCCATCGCGGCCCCCTCTAATAAAGATTGCCTTCGCGCTTGCGCCCCGTGTAGTCAACGTAAACGACTTTCAGCTCGGTGTAGAAGTCGAGCGCTGTCGAGCCTTGCTCGAAAGCGCCGACGCCCGTGGCCTTGATGCCGCCGAAGGGGACGTGCGCCTCGCCGCCCGTGGTCGGCGAGTTGACGTGCGTCATGCCCGTCTCGATCTCTTCGACGAAGCGGAAGACGCGCGCGGCGTCGTTCGTGAAGACGGACGACGAGAGGCCGTACTCGCAGTCGTTGGCGACCAGCATCGCCTCGTCGAAGTCTTTGACGCGAAGGACGGAAAGCACGGGGCCGAAAATCTCTTCGCGCGCGATCCTCATGTCGGGCGTGACGCGGTCGAAGACGGTCGGCTGGATGAAGAAGCCTTTGCGAAGCCCCCCGCCGTCGGCCACTCCGCCGCCACAGACCAACTCCGCGCCGTCCTCGCGCCCGATGTCCATGTAGCCGAGGACTGACTTGAATTGGCTGGAGTCAACAATCGGCCCGACCTCGGTCTCAGGGTTCATGCCGTCGCCGAGGCGCAGAGACTTCGCGCGCTCCGTGACGCGCGAGACGAACTCGTCGGCGACCGACTCGATGACGACGGCGCGGCTCGTCGCCGTGCAGCGCTGGCCCGTCGAGCCGAACGCGCCCTGCGCCGTTGACTCGACGGCCAAGCTCATGTCCGCGTCTTCGAGGATGACGACGGGATTTTTGCCGCCCATCTCGCACTGCACGCGGACGCCGCGGCGCGCGGCCTGTTCGTAGAGCTTGATGCCGACGCCGTTCGAGCCGGTGAAGGAGATGGCGCGCACGGCGCGGTGGCTCACAATTTCGTCGCCCGCCTCGGAGCCGGAGCCGAGAATCAGGTTCAAGACGCCCGCGGGCACTCCGGCCTCGGCGAAGATTTCGACGATGCGTGTGGCGGTCGCGGGCGTGTTCGTCGCGGGCTTGAAGACGACCGTGTTTCCGGCGACGAGCGCGGGCGCGATCTTCCAGACCGGAATCGCGACCGGAAAATTCCACGGCGTGACGACGGCGACGACTCCGTGCGGCTGTCGGATGGTGTAGGCGAAGTTCGAGGGAAGCTCCGAGGGGATGGTCTCGCCGTTCATCCGGCGCGACTCGCCCGCGCAGAACTCCGCGACGTTGATCGAGCGCTGAAGCTCGCCGCGCGCCTCGCCCAGAGTCTTGCCCTCCTCGCGCGTGAGTATGCGCGCGAGGTTCTCCTTGTCCTCTTCCATCAGGCGCGCGGCGCGGGCGACGATTTTGCCGCGCGCGGGCGCGGGCGTCGAGCGCCACGTGCGGAAGGCTTCCGCCGCCGCCTCGACCGCGCGCCGCGCCTCCTCGCGCGTCGAGAGCTTGACGACGCCGATCACGTCATCCGTGTTCGCGGGGTTTACGTTTTCGACCGTCTTCTGCGAGGCGGACTCGGCCCACTCGCCTTTTATAAAATTGCGATAAGTGTCCATGAGAACTCTTGGGTTCGCCTACTTCTTCTTCGCACAGTTTCGTTGACGGAAGGCGACAGCGCTGCGGCTGTCGTCTGCTGGGGGCTGTTCGAGCTTTTCCCGCGCAAGTGAACGGAAGCTAAGTTCTGGAGCGCGGCGTCCGGCGCAGGCGAAAATATAACACGCCGGGCGCGCAGTCAAAGAGTGAATCGCCCCTGCGGGCTTCGCCGTTTTCCGCGTCCTCCGCTATCATGTCGTGCGTTCGACACACCCTGCGGCCCGGTGCGACTTAAAGAAGAATCGGCCCGGCTCTGACGCGCATGACTTTCAGTGACGACGGGAAAACTGCGGGCTACGGAAGCCTCCGCGAACTTTTAGAAGCGCGCGCCGCGGCGACGCCCGAAAAGGTCTTCCTCTTTTCGGAGTCTGACGGCAGGCGCTTCACCTACCGCGAGTTCGACGCGGGGGTGAACCGCGCCGCGAATATGCTTTCGGCCTTCGGCGTGGGCAAGGGCGACGTGGTGAGCCTCGTTCTGCCGAACAGCGCCGAGTACGTCATCGCCTACTTCGCCTGCTTCAAACTCGGCGCGCTCGCCGGGCCGGTCAACTCTCTTCTGAAGCCGGAAGAGATGGCTTACGTCGTCGGCAACTCGGAGGCGAAGCTTCTGCTCTACAACTCGCAGTTCGCCGAACAGGTCACGGAGATTCGCGCGCGCCTGCAAGACTTGCGCGAGGCCGTCTTGTTCGACGACGAGGCGGGGGCGACGAAAGGGCATTCGACGGAGCCGGGCGTTTGGAGCGAGACGCCGCTCGCGCGCGACGACGAGGCGATCATCATCTACACTTCGGGCACGACCGGAAAGCCGAAGGGCTGCCTGCTCACGCACGGAAACCTCATCGCCAACGCGCGGCAGATCGTCGAGTGGCTGAGCTTCACGGAAGACGACAGGCTTCTGTCGATCATGCCGCTCTTTCACATGAACGCCGTCTCGGTGACGACGATGAGCGCGCTCTACGCCGGTGCTTCGACGGTCGTCAGCCCGCGCTTCTCGTCGTCGCGCCACTGGCAGATCGTCAGCGACTATCAGATAACTTCCTTCGGTTCGGTCGCGACGATGCTCTCGATGCTGCTCGCGACCTACCCCGAAGGCGTGCCCGAAGGCTTGAGCACCGAGCGTCTCAGGTTCGCGATGTGCGGCTCCGCGCCCGTGCCCGCCGCGGTGATGCGGCGGTTCGAGCAGACGTTCAACTGTCCGGTCGTCGAAGGCTACGGGCTTTCGGAGTCAACCTGCCGCTCGACCTTCAACCCGCCCGACGAGCGTCGGCGCGCGGGTTCCTGCGGCCTGAGCATCGGCAACGAAATGCGCGTCGTTGACGACGAAGACAACGAAGTGCCGGACGGCACGCCGGGCGAGATCGTCATGCGCGGCGAAAACATTTTCAAGGGCTACTTCAAAAACGAAGAAGCGACGGCGCGCGCCTTCCGCGGCGGCTGGTTCCACACGGGCGACGTGGGCTTCCGCGACGCGGAAGGATTCTTCCACATCGTTGACCGCAAGTCCGACATGATCATCCGCGGCGGCGAGAACATCTACCCGCGCGAGATTGACGAGCTGCTCTACAAGCACCCGTCCGTCGCCGAGGCCGCGGCCATCGGCGTGCCCGACGAGCTGTACGGCGAGGAGGTCGCCGCCTTCGTCGTTCTGAAAGAGGGCCATGCGGCGGGCGAAGACGAGATCAAGGTTTACTGCCGCGAGCACCTCGCCGACTACAAGTGCCCGAAGACGGTGCGCGTGGTCGAGTCGCTTCCGAAGGGGCCGACGGGAAAAGTTTTGAAGCGCGAGTTGCAAAGGCTCTGGCGAAACGCGGGGCGCTGAAAGAATCAGACCCCGACCTGAGAAACCTGATGCCGGACATACAGGAGAAGGTCAAGAACGTTCTCGACGAGGCGCGCATGCTCATCCTCGGCGCGCAGGTTCTCGTCGGCTTGCAGTTCCGCTCGTTCTTCGAGAAGGGGTTCGACTCACTGCCCGTCATCTCGCAGGCGCTGAAGCTCCTTGGCCTCGGCCTCCTGCTCGTCGCCATCGGGCTGCTCATCTCGCCGATGGCGTATCACCGCATCGTCGAGCGCGGCAAAGACACGGAGGAGATTCACAGGTACACGTCGCGACTGATGA
>DASRCS010000285.1:0-17388 GCA_035652995.1 Pyrinomonadaceae bacterium | reverse complement strand
TCGATGCTCCGGCAGGCCGAGTTCTACCTCGGCCCCCGCGAATTCCGGCAGGCCATCCAACTCTTCGTCAGAGAGCACGCCTACTCGAACGCGACTTGGGAAGATTTGGTGCGCGCCTTCGAGAAGACTTCCGGGCGCAAGCTCGACGTGTGGGCCGCCGCGTGGGTCAAGCGACGGGGAATGCCCGACGTGCGCGTGCGCTGGACGGCGGACGCGCGCGGCCTCATCAACAACTTCGAGTTAATCGAAACGGACGCGCTCAATGAGGGCGGCTCGTGGCCGATGAGCGTGAAGGTTCTTCTCGCGCCTGAGCCGCCGGACGCGAAGCCGGAAGTTCTCAACGTCTCGCTGCAAGGCGCTGGCGCGACGCGCGTCGCGGAAGCAATCGGCAAGCGCCGGCCCGCTTTCGTCTTCGCGAACTTTGAAGACTACGGCTACGGTCGCTTCCTTCTCGACGACGCGAGCCGCGCTTACGTCGTCGCGCACCTCGGCTCGGTCAAGGACGATTTCCTGCGCGCGCTCCTCTGGGACTCGCTCTGGGACTCGGCGCGCGAGGCGGAGCTTGCGCCCTCGGACTTCATCCGCCTCGCCGTCCGCGAAGCGCCCGCGGAGCACGACGACGTGATGCTCGGCTTCGTCCTCGCGCGCGCGCAGACGGCCTTCACGCGCTACCTCTCCGACTCGCAGCGCCGCACGGTCGAGCCTGAGCTTCTGCGTGTGCTCGAATCGGGCATGACGAGCGCGAAGACGGTCGGCGAGCGCATCACGTACTTCCGAACCTTCCGCGAGGTGGCCGAGAGCAAGGCGGCGCGCGACACTCTTCTTTCAATTCTTCGCGGGGAGAAAACCGTGCCCGGCATGACCCTGCGCTCGCGCGACCGCTTCGACATCATCCGCGCGCTCATGGCCGCCGGGGACGAGCGCGCGCCCGCGCTCCTCAAACGTCAGAGCGAAGAGGACAAGACGGACGACGCGCGCCGCTACGCCTACGCCGCGGCAGCCGCGTGGCCCGACGCGGCGACGAAGAAAAAATATTTCGACCAATACACCAATGATAAGAACATCGCCGAGAGTTGGATCGAGGCGAGCCTCGGCCCCTTCAACACGCCGCAGCAGTCGGAGTTGACTCTGCCATACCTCGAACCCGCGCTCGGCGAGTTGCCGAACTTGAAACGCACGCGAAAGATTTTCTTCGTCAACGGCTGGCTCGCGGCCTTCATCGGCGGGCAGTGCGGCGAACGCGCCGCCGCGACCGTGCGCGACTTTCTCGAACGCACGCCCGCGCTCGACCGCGACCTGCGCCTGAAAGTCCTCGAAGCCTCGGACGGACTGGAGCGCTGCGTGAGGGTGCGCGCGAAGTTCGCCAGCGAAGGTGAGCCGACGCGACACGCGCCGTGATAGACTTTAGCCGCCACGCCTTTTTAACCTGCGCGGCGACAGGCAAGAGGAGTTTGACGACATGGCGACCGAAGTTATAGAACGCGCGAGCGAGACGACGGCGGGAGAGCGACTCACGAAACGCCGCGCCCGCGTCGAAGAGTTCTGGGCACTTCCCGAATCCACCCTTCCCGTCGAATACATCAACGGAGAAATAGTCGGGGCACCTTCGCCGACTGTCGCTCACCAAGTCTTGCAGGGCAATCTCTACTACGCGCTGCGGACGTTCGTGCAAGGCAAAGGGCTTGGGCAGATTTTCACTTCACCGCTCGATGTCGTGCTGCCGACGGGCGAGGTCGTCCAGCCAGACCTTCTCTTCCTCGACGCCAAGCAGGCGGCGCGCGTCCGCACGGCCAAGCGTGTTGACGAAGTGCCGTCGTTCGTCGTCGAAATCATCTCGCCCGGCTCGGCCACGCAGGACACGATCACGAAGCGCGAGTTGTACGAGAAAAACGGCGTGCGCGAATACTGGATCGTTGACCCGGAGAAGCGCGGCGTCGCCCAACTCGTGCTGCACAAGAAACATTACGCGCTGACGGAACTCGGCGAGGGTGACGCGATTAAAAGCGCTGTCTTGTCCGGCTTCGAGATGAACGTTGGCGAGCTGCTCGGCTCGTAGCCGCGCGAAGAGTCGAGAGCAATGTTGAGGGACGGAAGGCTCCGCGTCGTCACGTACAACGTGCACAAGTGCGTCGGCCTCGACCGGCGGACGCGGCCCGCGCGCATCGCGGCGGTGTTGCGCGAGATGGACGCCGACGTGATCGCCTTGCAGGAGGTCGTCAACGTCGAGACGCCCGCGTCGCGCGAGGCGCACCAGGCGCGCTTCATCGCCGACGAGCTGGGTTACGAGTTCCGCATCGGCGAGAACCGCAAGCACAAGGGCGGCGCTTACGGCAACGTTGTGCTGACGCGCCTACCCGTCGCGCACTGCCAGAACTACGACATCACGTGGCGCTGGCAGGAGCGGCGCGGCGCGCTCCGCGTTGACGTTAAAGTCGGCGGCGAGCGCGTCGTCCACGTCTTCAACATCCACCTCGGCACGGCCTACATCGAGCGGCGACATCAGGGGCGGCGGCTCGTGAGCGATGCCGTGCTGCGCGACCCGCAGCTATCGGGGCCGCGCGTCGTGCTCGGCGACTTCAACGAGTGGACGCACGGGCTTGCGTCGCGGCTTCTGTCCGAGGAGTTGTGCAGCGCAGACCTGAGCCGTCACCTCCGCACGCGGCGCACTTATCCGGGGCCGCTCCCGCTCGTCCACCTCGACCACATTTACTACGACGACCGCGCGCTCAAGCTCGAACGCCTCACGCTCCACCGCAGCCGCCTCGCGCTCGTCGCCTCCGACCACCTGCCACTCGCCGCCGACTTCCGGCTGGCGACTTCTGACTGAACACGAATCGAGGCGGTCGCCGCGCGCGCGCGGCGACCGCCTCAAAGTTTCCGACGCTTACTTCGTCCCGGCCCGCGCCGCTACTTTCTCGCGAGAACGACGGGCGCGTCTTCGCTGGCGCGGATGCGCCCGAAGAAGTTGCGAACGTCGGCGTAGCGCTCGACGGGGATCGTCGCGGCGTTCTGGACGAGCGAGCGCGTGAAGACGAGTTGGCCGTCCTTGACCTCGTAGGAGGCCGTGTACGTCCCGAAGTCGGATTTGATCCTGACCGGGTCGGGCATCTCGTCAACGTCGAAGCCTTCGGGGAGCTTGAACCGCACCGTCTCGTTGAGCGCGCTCGACTTGAGCACGACCGGGTGCTCGCGCTGCTCGTCGGCGAGCCAGGCGGTGTTGCTGTGGCCGACGACCGAGGGCTTGAAGACGAGCAGGCGATCCTGCATTGACTGTGCGTAGCCCGCGGCGGTGAACTCAACGTCCAATGCGAAGCGCCCCGCGGCGTGGTCGTCCGCCGGCTCGATCTTCGTAAACTTCGCGCCCGTCGCGCCGCTCCCGGCCCAGAGCTGGATGACCTTCTCGTACTCGCCGCGCGAGAGGTTCTTGAACAGCTCGCGCCCGTGCGCCGCCGACTGCCCGAACCTGTGCTCGCTGACCTTGGCCGCAATCGAGCCGTTCGGCTGGAGCGTCACGTCGGTCGTGCGTTCGAGCCGGTTCGCGTCGGGCGGCGTCGCGGGCATCCGCAGGAGTTCGGTTGACTCCTTGGCGTCAATGAGTGCGAGGCTGTCCTGCTCGTGGTCGGGCAGGTCGCCGACGGGCGTGCTGTCGTCGGTCGGGTCGAAGATGAGGAGGCGGCCCAGTTGTGGGTGCTTGACGACCGTCGCCGCCTGCGTCTCGTCCGAGACTTTGACCGCGATGATGCAGTGGTTGAACTGCTCCGGCGAGGGCCACTCCGCGCGCACGAAGGTCGGGTCGCCGGAGTTGATGCTGACGAGGTACGAGTCGATCTTGACGGCCTTGAGCATCGCGCGCATCAGGTTGGCCTTGTCCTTGCAGTCGCCGTATGCCTTGGCGAAGACCTCCGTGGCCGGGTGGGGCCGGTACCCGCCGCCGCTGCCGATGTTGGTCTGCACGGAGACGTAGCGGACGCCCTGCACGTAGCGGCCTATGGCCTGAATCTTCTCAAGCTCGGTCTTCGCGTCGGCGGTCAGCTCGCGCGCCTTCGCGGCGACGGCGTCGTCGAGGGTCGCCTGCGGGTCTTCGAGGTCGCTCATGAAGTGCGCCACGTCCGACCACGACTCGAAGGTCTTGCCGCCGACGCCCTGCGCGGGGAAGTAGCTGACGGCGAGGCGCGGGGCGAGCGCGGACATGTCGGGGCCGTTGACTTCAGGCTCGATGGGCGCGAGGTCGCGCAGCTCCCAGGTGTAGGTCGTCCCAGACACGGAAGGCTCGACCTTCGAGTGGTTGAGCGAGGCCGCCGTCACGCGCCAGCCCGCGGGCAGCGTCAGCGTGTAGTGCGAGACGAGCGCCGGCAGGTCTTCCTGAAAATAGAAGTCGTCCTGCGAGAAGAGCGGCTTCTCCTCGACCACCGACTGGTAGCCGAAGACCGCGCCGGGGCCTTCGACCTGATCCTTGGCGGAGATCATCTTCGCGCGGTACTCGTCGAACAGATGATAGGCGTCGTCTTCGACCATCGCCGCGTCGAGCGTCTCGTCCTTGCC
Organism: Pyrinomonadaceae bacterium; assembly: GCA_035652995.1. Taxonomy (GTDB): domain Bacteria; phylum Acidobacteriota; class Blastocatellia; order Pyrinomonadales; family Pyrinomonadaceae; genus QHXN01. The sequence goes on along the minus strand of DASRCS010000285.1, from coordinate 12,846 downwards.
GTACTTCCTGACCGCCCCCGAAGGGTTGATGAGCCACGCCTTGAAGTCGCGCACCTTGCCCGAGTCGGTCAGATACTGCTCAACGGCGCTGGCCGCGCCGCGGCCCTCGCGCGTCAGGATTTTGACGGCGTAGTTCGTCGTCTTCACGACGCGCCCGTCGTCCGAGACGACGACGTTGCAGTCTTTCAGGAGGACGACCGCACGGACTTTGCCGTCGTAGGACGGCGCGCTCGCCGCCGCGGCCTGCCGGAGCCACGCGGGCACGTCGTCGCCCGCGGCTGCGGCGCTCGAGCGCGGCGCGTACGTTGCGGCCACGGCGGCGATGATCAGAATCGTGAAGAGTGTCAGACGCTTGAGCATTTTAATTCCCTTTCCGTAACGTCAAAAGGATTCCGGGTCGCGGGCGCGACGCCACCCGCGCCCGCGACCCGGAATCCGCACCTTGCGCTCGTCAGTTCGAGGTCGTCCCGGTGGCCGCCGTGGCCGCGGCCTGCTTGAGAAGGATGGTGTGATTGTCCTCCTTCTGCACCGCGTCGAAGTAAGCCTTGAGGTTGCCGTAGGCGTTCGTCGGGAAGATCAGGAGGTTCTGGCTGCCGGACTGGCCGAAGAAGAACTTGCGCTCGTAGATGAGCGTGCGCCCGTCCTTCGTGATCATCGTGCGCGGCTCGTACTTGCTGACGCCGACGTTGATCGGCGCGGGCGAGTCGGGGTTGTCGAGCGCGAAGCCCTCGGGCAGAACGATCTCGACGCGATCCTGCTCGGACCACGAGAAGTGGAAATAGACGTTGTTCTTGCGCTCTGAAGTCGGGAAGAGCGCCGCGAGGTTCCTCTGGAAGAACGCGGGCTGAAGGAAGAGGCGCTTGCCCGTGCGCTGCGCGTAGCCGGGCACGCGGACGTGGAACGAGTACGTGAACGGCTTGGCCGGGTCGGTGACGTTCTCGACATGGATGTCGGAAAGCTCTGCCGTGCTCATCCGGCCCTTGATCATGTCTTCCAGAGTCTTCTCGCGCTGCGCGGGCGAGTCGTCGTCGTTATACTTCTTCCTGTCGTAGCCGAGCTGGCCCGTGTACTCGATACGCACGTCGCCTTCGAGCGTGCCGTCTTCGAGCAGGCGGAATTTGCCGGTGCGCGTCTCGACCGACTTCTCCGGCCCCGACAGCGGCGTCTTCACCCACTGCGGTTCTTTCGAGTCAGCGATGAGCGCGTCCTGCCCCTCCTCGCGCCAGCCGAGCATCCCCGCGGTCGTGTACTTCTCGGCGGGGCTGAAGAACTGCCAGCCGTCGCCGACGCGGACGGCGACGAACGACGAGCCGAGGAAGGCGACGTTCGAGAGCGCCCTGTCGAAGAAGAGGTCGTCGCGGTTGCCCGATAGCGCCAAGCGCGCGTCGAAGCCCGCGGCCTTGGCGAGCGCGGCGAAGAGGTAGTCAATGTTCGAGCCTGTCCCGACGCCGCGCTTGAGCGTGTCGGCGGGCGTCTTGTTCGCCTTGAAGTTGCTCCTCTCGTCCTCGGTCAGCCCCGACGCCGCGTCGTTGATGTTCTTGATCTTCGTGCGGCAGAAGTCGTAAATGCGCTGGAGCTTTTCGTCGGGCGTCTTGGCGTCGCCGACGATTGAGGCCGCCGTCGTCTTCACCTCGTCGTTGACCTTCATGTCGTCCTTGAGCGCCTCGCCGAAGCGCTTGCCCAGCTCGCTCCAGTACTTGTCCGGGTCGAGGCTCTCCTCCTGCGTGTAGTAGAGGAACGCCCACGAGCGGACGTTGTCTTCGGGCGGCATCCGCGGCTCCTCGCGGAAGGCGGGCAGGTTCGTCATCGTCAGCTTCGAGAAGCCGTCCTTGTCCTTGACGAACCTCGCCTCGCCGATGTTGAAGGGGCGGTAGCGCATCCCCATGTAAGGCTTGATGTAGTAGGTGACGCTCTGGACGGGGATGTCGCGCTGGAATTGCAGGCGCAGCCGGTTGGCGCTCCCGCCGGGTATCACCTCGCGGTAGCGGTACTCGATGACCGCACCCGGCTCGACGCCCGGCAGCGCGAACGACTTGGCCTTCACCTTCGCGCCGCTCAGCTTGACGACGGTGCGCTCGAACACGTCCTCCTTCTTCAACTCGACGATGGTGCCGTCGGGCTTGATGACGCGCGCCGCGATGTCTTTGATCTGGTTGCCGCCGAGGTACGGCAGGTCAACCTTGCTCTGCGAGTCGCGCCCGCGCTCGTTGAAGACCTTGATGCGGATGTAGTGCCTGAGCGAAAGCTCGTCGGGCTGGCTGTCGTCAACATAGACCTCCCAGAAGAGCGCCTCGGCGTCGGCGTCCTTCTCGACGACGGGCGTGGTCATCTTGAGCTGTTCGGGGTCAACGGGCTTCCAGTCCTTGTCGCCTCCGCGCGCGAGGGACGCGACCGAGGTGAGCGCGATCAGGAGCAAACAGGCGAACGCCGCGGACGCAGCGGTGCGCGCGGACGTGAGAGGGGATTTCATAATGATGAACCTTTCGGGAAAGTAAGTCTGAAACTTTGGCCGGGACTGACGTTAAAAGCGATCTTGTTTGAAGCCGACAGCACTGTGAGATGCTGCAAAAACCAGCAGACCGAATGCAGGATTTTACGACGAGACGGTGGACTGCGCAAGCGGGGAATAGAGGTCAGAGGACGGAGGTCAGAGGTCAGTTCAAAGCCGTCCTACCGCTTGGGCGCTCAACTTGATGGAGATGTCATGTCGTCCCGTTTACTGACCTCTGACCTCTGGCCTCTGACCTCTCCTTTTGCCATTCCACGCCGCGGTTGATATTTTCTGTGGCTGACGAGATGAGCTTCAAGACGATCACGCCGGAACAGTTCGAGGCGCGGCGGCGCGCGGGCGAAGACCTTCTGCTCGTTGACGTGCGCGAGCCGGAGGAGTTCGAGATCGCGCGCGTCGGGGGGGCGCGCCTGCTCCCCTTGAGCCGCTTCGGCGAGTGGGCGGCGACGCTCGACCCCGAACGCGAGACGGTCTTCATCTGCCACCACGGCATACGCAGCGCGCAGGTCTGCGCGGTTCTGGCGCGGCAGGGCTTCACTCGAATCTACAACCTCGTGGGCGGCATTGACCGCTGGTCAACGGAAGTTGACCCGACCGTGCCGCGGTACTGAAGAAAAAGTGATGAGTGAAAAGCTCTTAACTCATCACTCATCATTCATGAATGCTTACACCGAGGCGCACGCCGAAGCTTACCCCGCCGAGTACCTCGCCGGGATTGACCTCTACAACGAGGGCGAGTTCCACGCGGCGCACGACGCTTGGGAGGAGCGCTGGCGCGACGACTGCGGCGCGCGCGAGAAGCTCTTTCTTCAGGCGCTGATCCAGTCGGCGGTCGTCTTCCACCACATCGAGATCGGGCGGCGCGGCGCGGCGCGCAGGATGTACGGGATGGCGAAGGAGAAGTTCGCGCGTCTCGGCGCGCGCCGCTTCATGTCGCTCGACATCGAAGACTACCTCGCGCGACTCGACGGCGCGCTGCGCTGGCTCGAAGACGCGGAAGACCCGCGCGAGGTCGAGCCGCCGGAGTTCACGCCGCCGCGCATCATCCTGCTGCCGGAGCTGATGGAGTACGACTGACGCGCGCCGCCTTCGCGAACGCGTGAAACGCCGACGCGCCCGTTCGCCGCGACACGCACGGTTGGCGCTCGCAGGTTTGTGTTTTAGAATCCCCGCAAGCAAATCAGCCGAAGACAGCCGGAGGAGATTTCCGAGTGGAGATACTTGAGAACGCGGAGGAGTGGCGCGACCGCTACGCGCGCTGGAAGCAGATCAACGAGATGCGCGGCGACGAGTTGGGCGAGCACTACCCGTGGGTCGAGAACCGCCGCGCGCCCTTCCGCCCGGCGCGGCGCGCGCTTCCGATGCTGAACCTCGCGCTCGTCACCTCGGCGGGCGCGTACCTCGACGGCACCGAAGCGTTCGACGCGTCAATCTTCGGCGGCGACACCTCGTTCCGCGAGATTCCGGTCGAGGTCACGCAAGACGACTTGAAGTGGACTGCGCGCGGCTACGATCCGAAGTCCGTCCAGGAGGACATGAACGCGCAAGTGCCCATCGCGCGACTCAAGGAGTTCGAGGGCAACGGCATCATCGGCCAGCTCAACCCCGTCTTCTGGAGCCTCTGCGGCTTCATCCCGAACGCGGCGCGCTTCGTCTCGACGACGCTCCCGCAACTCGTCGAGCGCGTACATCGCTACGAGGTTCAGGCCGCGCTCCTCGTCCCGGCCTCGCGCCTCTGTCATCAAACCATGTCGCTCGTCGCGCGCGCGATTGAATCGTCCGGCGTGCCGACGATGACGCTCGCGGTTGACCGCGAGGCCGTCGTGCGTGCGCGTCCGCCGCGCGCGGCGTACTACCCCGGCGAACTCGGCTGCGTCGCCGGCAAGCCCGACTGGCCGCAGTACCAGCGCCGCGTCCTCGACGAAGCGCTCCGCCTCGTCGAACCCATTGACCAGCCCAGCGTCCGCAACCTCGTCGTCGCGCTCGAAACCGAAGTCGAGGTGGAGCGCGGCGAGAAGTAAACACATTGCGGAGCGGCGGATTTCGGATTGCGGATTAGAAAGCAGCTTCGCTCTCATCAATCCGCAATCCGAAATCCGCCGCTCCGCATTCGAATCAATCCTGCCTGCCGAGTTGCGCTAACACTTCCTCGACCTGCGCGAAGCCGAAGGGCTTGGCGATGACGGCGTCGGCGGGCGCGTCCGGCGGCGTGCGCGCGGCGTCCTTGCCGTAGCCCGTGACGACGACGACGCGCGTCCGCGGCGAGCGCCGTCGCACCTCGCGCGCGACTTCCCACCCGTCCATCTCAGGCATCGAGAGGTCTGTGAAAACTAAATCGAAGCTCCGCGCGTCGAGCGCGGAGAGCGCCGCGCCGCCGCCGTCCGCCGCGGTCACGTCGTGGCCGAGCGCCTTGACCATCTCGGCCAGCGTCTCGCGCACGTCCCTTTCGTCGTCAACGACGAGGACGGCGAGCGCGTCGGCGCGCGTCTCGCCCTCGCACGCCGCCCGCGGCTGCTCGGCGTGCGAGCCAAGCTCGACGCACGGCAGGTCAATCGTAAACGTCGTGCCGCGACCGAGCGCCGACGCGACGGAGATGTGCCCCTCGTGGCGCTCGACGATGCCGTAGGAGACGAAGAGGCCGAGGCCCGTCCCGTGCACGCCCTTGGTGGTGAAGAACGGCTCGAAGATGCGCGCGCGCACGTCCTCGGTCATGCCGACGCCGGTGTCCGTGAAGACGAGCCGCAGCCGCCCGCCGCGGCGCTCGCACCCGATTGACAACCTTCCGCCCGCGGGCATCGCGTCAACGGCGTTGACGATGAGGTTGACGAAGACTTCGCGAAGCTCCGAGGCGTTGCCGACCGTGTAGAGCGCGCAGGAGGCGTCGAGCGAAACGTCGTAGCCGAGTCCGCGCGCGCGCGCGTCGTTCTCCCAGCGCGTGCGCGTGATCTCGACGGCGTCGCGCAGAAGCTCCGACACGTCCACGCGCGTGAACTCGTCGCCGGGCGTCTGGTGCGCGAAGCTGCGGATGCGCCGGACGGTCGCCGCCGCGTCCTCCGCCGCGGTCATGATGATGTCGAGGCCGCGCGTCAGCTCCGAGTCGCGCGCCGAGCGGCGGAGCAACTGCGCGCGACCGAGTATCGCCGCGAGCGCGTTGTTGAAGTCGTGCGCGACGCCGGAGGCGAGTTGTCCGAGCGCGCGGAGCTTGTCGGCCTGCGCCGCGCGCTCGCGCTCAAGCCGAAGCTCGGTCACGTCGCGCGTGATCGCCAGCACTCCGGTCGTGCGCCCCTCGATGACGAGCGGCGTCGAGTCCGAGACGACGTAGCGCACGCGCCCTTCGCCCGCGGCGAGTCGGAGTTCGGCAGTCTGCGGCGTGCCCGTCAGCGCGCGCAGGAAGCGCCGCTCCGCGACCTCTCTGTCAGACTCTTCGATCAACGTTCGGAAGTGTGTCCCGATCAGCGCCTCCTTCGTCGAGCAGTTCATCGCCGCGCCCGCGCTGTTGATCCACATGATGCGCCCCTGCGGGTCAACGGCGCAGATGTTTTCGCGCGCGCTCTCCAAAACGTTTTCGAGAAGCGACTGCTGCTCGCGCGCGACGGCCTCGATCTCGCGCAGCTCCGAGAGGTCGCGCACCGTGCAGACCGTCCCCGTCTGCCCCGACGCTTCCATGATCGGCTCGGCGGTGACGAGAAGCGTCCGGCCAAGGCGCTCCGGCGTGTACTCCATCGTGATGGCGCGGCCCTCGGCGGTGGCGCGCTCGATGATGCAGCCCTCGCCGCGGCCCGCGCGCAGGATGTCGCAGCAGCGGCGGCCCAGAAGCTCGTGCGGCTCGACCGATTCGAGCGCGGCACCCGCGCGGTTGACACGCGCGAGCCGGCGCTCGTTCGAGAAGATGAAGATGCCGTCCGACATCGCGTCGAACGTCACCTCCCACTCGCGCTTGGCGCGCGTGACCATCTCGAAGAGTTCGGCCTGCGCGATTCCGGTGGCGAGCTGCGCGGCGACCGACTCGACGAGCGCGATCTCGTCGCGCGCCCAGCGGCGCACGCGGTCGGTCTGGTGGATGCACAGAGCGCCGCGGAACTCCCCCTGCACGACGAGCGGGCAGATGATCTTCGACAGCCCGCCGTTGCGCCGCGCGAGTTCTCGCACCTGAGCGTTCAGTTCCGGCGGGCCGCCGTCGTAGCGCGCGGCGTCGTCAACGACGAGCGTGTCGTGCGTGGCGAGCAGGTGACGACCGATGGGCTGTTCGTAGCTGATCGTGAGCGCGCTGATGCTCCCGCAGCCGGGCGCGAGGTACTCGTACATGACGTGCGACACGTCGGGCCGCGCCGGGTCGTAAGGCCGGACGTAGGCGCGCGAGGCGCAGAGCGCCTGGCCGAGTTCGTGCGTCGCGGCGCGCATCACTTCGGGCAGGTTGAGCGTGGCGCGGATGGCGTGGCTCAGGCGGTTGATGAGGGCCTCGCGGCGCGCGAGCGCGGCGAGCTTTTCGGCGTCGCGCTGGCGGGCGATGAGCTGCGCCGTCTGCCGCGCGAAGGCGACCGCAGGCAGCACGCTGCGGCGGTCGGGCGCGCGGCCAGAGCGCGGGTCGTCGAGCGCGATCAGGCCGATGAAGTCGCCGTCGTTCGTGACGAGCGGGACGAACAGCTCGTCGCCGTCGTGCCACGCGGCGTGGCCGTAGTCGGGGCGCGGGCGCGGCAGTCCGGCCTTGAACCGCTCGGCGTTGAGCTGGTCGAGCAGGTGGTAGTGGCTCGGCGGGTAGTAGGCGGCGAAGCCGAGTTCGCCGACCTCGATGCGGACGCCGCGCTCGACGAGGCGCGCGACCTCGTCGCGGCGGTACGGGCGCAGGCCCGACTCCACGAGGTACTCGCGCGGCACGTTCGACGAGTGCGAGAGGACGCGCCGGTGCTGGCCGTCGTCGTCGAAGAGGACGACGAGGCATGAGCGGTAGTCGGTCAGGCTCGTGATCGTGTCGGCGAGTCCGGCGAAGAGTTCTTCGAGCGCGCGACCGTCGCGGGGGGCGGCGGCGAGTGCGGTCAGCGCTTCGAGCTGTCGGACGCTCGCGCTCAGTTGTTCTTCGGGCGCGGCGAGTTCGTCGGCGCAGATTTCTGACAGGGGCATGAGTTTCTCTCGCGGGGTCAGAGACACCCTTGCGGCTTCGGATTTTGAATATCTTTGTTTCGTGCGACTACGCCCGGAAAAGTTTTTCGAGAGGAGGGGCTGCCGGAAATTCCTTCGTCGAAAGCGCGGGCGCTCCTGAAATTGCCCGCGGCGTGATCGTGAGGCACGACGGCGGGCGCTTTGAGTATAACAAAGCGCCCGCGCGTCTGTCATTATCCGTTTTTTTCGGGGCGGACTCAGGTCTCACAGGCCTAGGCGCTCAGGGCTTGCGCGCCCGCGGCTTCGCGTCAACGGCGCTCTGCGCGAAGTAGCCTTGGCGGTAGGTGAGGCGCAGGTTCTCCTTGCGGCGTTCGGGGTTGACGATGTCAAGCTCGACCTTGCGGTAGGTGCCGTCCTTCGCCTTGTTCGTCGGCGAGTAGGCGACGAGGTACTGCGAGCGCAGCTCGTCCTGAATCTGCGCGAAGGCCGCGCGCAGGTCTTCCTCGTTGCGCGGGAAGTAGGCGCGACCGCCCGTGCGCTCGCTGATCTTGTTGAGCGCACCCTTGTCCACGCCGTCGAAGTAGTTGTCGCCGATGCCGACGCAGTAGATGATCGCGTCGGCCTTGAGCGCCTTGTCCACGGCCTCCGCCATGTGCTTGCGGCTGCTCGTGTCCTGCCCGTCGGTGAGGAGGATGATGGCGCGGCGCGTCTTGTCGGACGTGTCGGAGAGGACTTCGTCGGACGTGACCCAGATGGCGTCCCAGATGGCGGTTGAGCCGGCGCGCGAGTCGCCGTTGATGGGCGGGGTGCCGGGCACGACCAGCCCGCCGCCCATGTATCCGGCGGGCGCGCTGAACTCGACGCGGTCAATCGCGCGGCGCACGCGCGAGGTGCTGCCCGTCAGGCCCTGTTCGAGCGTCGTGTCGCCCGTGAAGCTCAGCACCGCGACCTCGTCCTTCTGCTGGCGGATGACCGAGTCAACGAACTGCTGCGCGGCGCTCTTCTCTTCGGGGAGCGTGCGCTCTTCCGACGCCGACACGTCAATCAGGATGGCGAGCGAGAGCGGGCGGTCGGTCTCGCGCTGGAAGGTGAAGACCTTCTGCTCGACGCCGTCTTCGAGGATGCGTATGTCGTCCTGCTTGATGTCGGTGACGAAGCGCTTGTTCCTGTCCACGGCGGTGAACAGGACGTTCGTCAAATCGGTCTCGACGCGCTCGACATCGTCCTCGTCAATCGTCTCGTCCGGCCTCTGCGGCTTGCGCGTCTGGGCCTGCGGCGCCGACTGCTGTTGAGCGCGCACGCCCCCGACGCCCGCCGGCACAATCGTGGCGGCGAGCACCAGAACAAGCGCGAGCGCGAATCCATTTCGACTAAACATCTTCAACCTCAAAGCTAGTGATGAGTGATGAGAAAGGGCAGGTGGCTTTTACTCATCACTCATCACTTCCTAATCATGTCCCTGTCGGCGGTGTAGCCGCGCTTGGCGCTGACCCTGTAGCCCTTGCCGTCGGCGAGCTTGACCTCGATGCGGCGGTAGCGACCGTCGAAGGGCGGGTCGGGCCTGTAAGTTATCAGGTACTGCGAGCGCAGCTCCTCGCCGACCTTTTTGAACGCGCGTTCGAGCGCGAGCATGTCGCCGGTGAAGAAGGCCTGCCCGCCCGTCTCGTCGGCGAGCCGCTGAAGCTCCTTGTCGCCCGCGTCCTTGACCGTCCCGGCCTCGACGCCGGGGACGGCGCTCCCCGTGAACCCGCCCTTGGTCGAGATGGCGAAGACGATGGTGTCGGTCTTCTGCGCGATCTTGATGGCGTCGTCGAGGTTGGCGCGGCTGTACGTGTCGTCGCCGTCGGTGATGACGACGAGCGCGCGGCGCGTGCTCGAAGCCGAGCGCATCTTCTCGTCGCAGAACTGCCAGACGGCGTCGTAGAGCGCGGTCTGCGTGCCCGGCTTGCTCACGCCGTCAATCGCCTTTTCCAGATCGTTGAGGCTCATCGTGAAGTCCTGCCGGAGCTTCACCTCGTCGTCGAACGTGACGAAGGCCGCCCTGTCCTTGCGCGTGCGCGTCACCGTGTAGAGGAAGTTCTTGGCCGCCTCCTTCTCGAAGCCGAGCTTGGCGGAGGTCGAGCCGGAAGTGTCCATCAGCACGCCGATGAAGATCGGCTGCTTCTCCATCTCCTGACTCTCTCCGAGGAAGTCGAAGGCGACGACGGGCCGCTTGTCCTCGAAGACGAGGAAGCTGTCGCGCGTCAGGCCCGTGACGGGCTGGCCCTTCTTGTCGAGCACGGTGACGGGCACGCGCACGGCGCGCGTCGTCGTCGTCTCTTGCAGGTCTTCCTGCTGCGCGGGCGTCGGCGTCTGCCGCGGCGGCGAGCCTTGTGCGCCCGTCTGCCGCGCTCGCAGGGGCTGCGTGGCCGCGGCGCACAGGCCGAAGGCGGAGATGACAAGGAGGATCGAGAGCCTTGCGATTTTCATAAGCGGGTGCAGGGGAGCGCGGGGCGAACCTCGGAGTTTTCGTGCGCTTCGAGCACTACTTTCGATGCCCGCCGCGCGCGCGGTCGTTGCTTCCCTCTCGCGGCAGTATAGAACAAAAGGCGCGCGCGGAGTTAACCGCGCACCACGCACCGCCGTCCGGGAGCCGGATAAATTATCAGTTCGGGGCGACCTCGGAATTACTCGAAGAGTCCGACGCGGAATTCGTGTGGGCGGCGTTAAGTCTGACGAAGAATCGGACGACGAAGAAAAGGACAAGACCGACGACGGCATTCCCCAGCGCGAACCAGAATAGTGCTAAGAAAATCGTTGTCGCATCTACGCACATAGATGCCGCCTACGTTCTCCAAAGAAGCTCGGCCCAGCCTCGACCTTCGCGGATTGTAACAGACAGCGCGCTCAGGCCGATTCCAATTTTTCGACGAACTCGGCAAGCTCGCGCGGCAGCGGCGCGTTGAAGCCCATCCACTCGCCCGTGCTCGGGTGATGGAAGCCGAGCCGCTCGGCGTGCAGGAATTGGCGACCGAGCGCGGCTATCGCCTGACGCGCCTTCGGGTCAGCGACGGTCTTGTCGCGCCCCATGCCGTAAACCTCGTCGCCGACGACGGGGTGATTCATCCACGCGAGGTGCACGCGAATCTGGTGCGTGCGTCCGGTCTTGATCTCAACGTCGAGCAGCGTCATGCGCCCGAAACGGCGGCGCACTTTCCAGAACGAGAGCGCCGCGCGACCGCCGCGCACGACGGCCATGCGCGTGCGGTTGCGCGGGTCGCGCGCGACGGGTTGCTCGATCTTTCCTTTGTCATCTTTCACGACGCCGTGGACGAGCGCCGCGTAAGACTTGAAGACCGTGCGCGCGCGGAACTGCTCCGCGAGGTTTTCGTGCGCCTGCGCCGTCTTCGCCACGACGACGAGTCCCGACGTGTCCCGGTCTAAACGATGAACGATGCCCGGTCGCAGCGAGCCGCTTTCGGAAAGTTGTTTGAAGTGAAACGCGAGCGCGTTGGCGAGCGTGCCCGAATGAACCCCGGCGGCGGGGTGGACGACCATGCCGGCGGGCTTGTTGACGACGACGACCTCCGCGTCTTCGTAAACGATGTCGAGCGGGATGTCTTCGGGCGTGAGTTCGGCGGCGGGCGGCGCGGGGATTTCCTCGACCTCGACGCGCTCGCCCGCGCGGAGCTTGTGCGAGGGCTTCGCGGCGCGACCGCTGACGAGTACGTCGCCTTCTTCAATCGCGCGCTTGAGCAGCGTGCGGCTCACGCCCTCGACGCGCGAGGCGAGGAAGGCGTCGAGTCGCGTCCCGGCGTCTGCTTCCGTAGCTTCAAACGCGAGCGGTTCCGATTCCGGCCCGGCGAACGACTCTTCGACCGAGGCTTCGCCTTCGACGCTCGCGCGCTCGCCGCTCATGCGCGGGCGGTGCCGGCGGTCGGCGCGTCGCCGCTCGCCGCGGCGTCCTCGCGATTCGCGCGGCGGCGGCGGCGCACGAGGAAGATGATGCCGCCGACGATGACGAAGAGGCTGATCAGTTGCGAGGTCGAGAGTCCGGTCAGGCTCGTCAGGCCGAGGATGTCGCCGCGCGGGTCGTCGCGCACGAACTCGATGAGGAAGCGGATCAGCCCGTAGAGCACGGCGTAGGCCGCGATGACCTCGCCCGTGAAACGCTTGCGCCGGTGCAGGCGATAAAGGAAGAGGAAGAGCAACACCGAAGCGAACGACTCGTATAGCTGCGTCGGGTGAAGGTGGATGCCGACGGGGACGCCCGTGATGCGGTGCGCGAGTTCGCCGAACTCGACCCCCCACGGCAGCGCCGTCGGCTTGCCCCAGCAGCAGCCCGCGGCGAAGCACCCCTGCCGCCCGATGGCCTGCCCCAACGCGACGCCCGGCGCGAACGCGTCCATCACCTTCCCGAACGGAAGCTTGTAGCGCCGAATCAGCAGCACGCCCGTCACGAGTCCGCCGAGGAAGCCGCCGTACCAGACGCCGCCTGAACGTATGAAGTCGAGCGAGACGAGCTGCCACGGGTTCGACGCGTAGTCAGGCTCGGCCACCATCAGCAGAAGCTTCGAGCCGACCAGCCCGCCGAGCAGCATCCACAGGCCGAGGTCGAAGACGCGCTCGCGCGGCAGCCCGTCGCGCGCGCCGAGCCGCGCCGCGACGAACAGCGCCGCGAGAAACGCGAGCGCCAGAAGAACTCCGTATGTGTTGACGGGAAAACTGCCGATGTGGAAAAGCTCTGGGTACATCTTTAAATGACGGGCGACGGGTGAAAGCCTTTGCGGCCCGCTACACTCTTCGCGGGCTTTGCGCCTTCGCGTGATTTAAATTCTCGCGAAGGCGCAAAGCCCGCGAAGAAGTCAAGACTTGCTGTCCGTCGCCATCGTCCTCTGCCTTCCGTTTTCTTTCCTGCCTTCCAAAATCAGATCGAGAGCGAGGAGGGCCGCGCCCGCGCAGATGGCCGCGTCGGCGACGTTGAAGGTCGGCCACTGGTACGAGCCGATGAAGACCTCTATGAAGTCAACGACGTGTCCGAGCCGCACGCGGTCAACCAGATTCCCGCCGACGCCCGCGAGCAGCAGCGCTATCGCGCCGAGGATGCGGTCGTCGGTGCGTCGCGTGCGGAAGAAGTAGAGCAGCAGTCCGACGACGGCGAGCGCGGCCAGAGTCGCGAGCATCCAGCGACCGAACTCGCCGCCGTCCTGCAAGCGCCCGAACGCGATGCCCGTGTTCTCGGCGTAGGCGAACTGAAGGAA
>DASRCS010000284.1:0-15688 GCA_035652995.1 Pyrinomonadaceae bacterium | reverse complement strand
GAGCAAAGTTCGAGAGCTTAGTCATGAAGATTTGCAGATTCGTTGACCCGGAGACGCAGCGACCGCGTTACGGAATGATCGAGGGCGAGTCGGTCTTCACACTGCTCGGCGACCTTGCGGAAGGAAACCTCTCGCTCGAACGCACGGAGCCTTCGATCAAACTCGCCGACGCAAAACTAAAACTCCTCCCGCCCGTCGCGCCCTCAAAGATCGTCGCCGTCGGGCGCAACTACAAAGAGCACGCCGAGGAACTCGGAAACACTCTGCCCGACGAGCCGCTTCTCTTCCTCAAAGCTCCCTCTTCAATCATCGGCGACGGCGACGCAATCGTTCTTCCTCGCTTCTCACAGAGGGTTGAGCACGAAGGCGAACTCGCCGTCGTTATCGGACGCCGGTGCAGGGACATCAGCGAGGAAGAAGACACGCTCGCATACGTCCTCGGCTACACCTGCCTCAACGACGTGACCGCGCGCGACCTCCAGCGCAAGGACGTTCAGTTCACGCGCGCCAAATCATTCGACACCTTCTGCCCCGTCGGCCCGTTCGTCGTCACCGGACTCGACCCGCTCGACCTCCTCGTCGAGACGCGCGTCAACGGCGAAGTCCGCCAGAGCGGTCGCACGAGCCTGATGGCTTTCGACGTTCCCTTCCTCATACGCTACATCTCTCGAATGATGACACTCGAACCCGGCGACGTAATCACAACGGGAACCCCCGCGGGCGTCGGCCCTCTGCTCGACGGCGACACGGTCGAGGTCTCCGTGGAAGGCGTCGGCACGCTCCGCAACCACGTCCGCGCGCAGGGGCGTTGAAGCCCGCGGCCCCCACACTGCATCCGAAAAGTGTCGATGCACGAAACCGAACCTCGAACATCCGAGCCTTCGAGCGCCGAGCGGGTCGGGCAGTCCGTCACAGTCCGTTCGCTCAAACACGACGGTCGCCTGCAACGTCGCTGGGAGGGTCGCGTCGAAAGTGTCGAAGGCACGCTCGTCGTCCTCGACGCATACTTCGCCGAGGAGGTTCGACACCCGATCCTCGGAACCATCGAGGCCGGCACGCACAGCCGCGAGTTCTTCTGGACAGACCGCTGGTACAGCGTCTTCCGCTTCGGCGGGCGCGGAGGTCGCCTGCGCTGCTTCTACTGCAACTTGGGCACGCCCGCGCGCCTCGAAGGCGACACGCTCTCCTTCGTTGACCTCGACGTTGACGTGCTCGTCCGCCCGGACTTCACCTACAGCATTCTCGACGAGGACGAGTTTGAAGCGAACGCGCGGCGCTTCGGCTACCCCGAAGAGTTCCGCGCGCGCGTCCGCGACTCGCTCGAAGAACTCCGACGCCTCGTCGAGACGAGACAGTTCCCTTTCGACTGAAGTGCCGCGCTCCGGCGCACGCGCACGGCTTTTTCCGTCGTGTACAAATCCAGCCTCATCGTCCATAATGCGGGGCAAACGTCTCAGCCTATGAAACCCGAACAGGTCGAAGAGAAACACGCAACGAAACTCGAACGGCTCGTCGAACGCAAGCGCCTCGCTTCGGAAGGCGGCGGGCGGGCGCGCGTCGAGCGGCAGCACGCCGCGGGCAAGTGGACTGCGCGCGAGCGCGTCGAATTCTTCCTCGACGAGGGCACGTTCGAGGAGTTCGACCAGCTCGTCCTGCACCGCTCGCGCGACTTCGGTTTAGACAAACAGCTCTACCCCGGCGACGGCGTCGTCACGGGGCACGGACTCGTTGACGGTCGCCGCGTCTTCGTCTTCGCGCAGGACTTCACGGTCTTCGGCGGCTCGCTCTCCGAGACGCACGCCGAGAAGATTTGCAAGGTGATGGACATGGCGATGAAGGTGGGCGCGCCCGTCGTCGGCCTCAACGATTCGGGCGGCGCGCGCATACAGGAGGGCGTCGTCTCTTTAGGCGGCTACGCCGACATTTTCCTTCGCAACACGCTCGCCTCCGGCGTCGTCCCGCAGATCAGCTGCATCATGGGGCCTTGCGCGGGCGGGGCCGTCTATAGTCCCGCGATCACGGACTTCAACGTGATGGTGAAGAACACCTCATACATGTTCATCACGGGCCCCGAAGTGATCCGCACCGTCACGCACGAAGAGGTTTCGAAGGAAGAGTTGGGCGGGGCGGACACGCACAACCGCGTCTCCGGCGTCGCGCACTTCGCCGCGGACACGGACGAGCACGCGCTCCTCGTCGTGCGCGAGTTGCTCTCCTTCATCCCCTCGAACAACATGGAGGACCCTCCGCGCGTCGAATCGGCAGACCCGCACGAGCGCTCGGACGAATCTCTGAACACAATCGTCCCCGAAGCGTCGAATCTGCCTTACGACATACGCGAAGTGATTCACAGGGTCGTTGACGAGGGATATTTTTTTGAAGTCCACGAGCACTACGCGCCGAACATCGTCGTCGGCTTCGCGCGCCTCGGCGGAAGGAGCGTCGGAGTGGTCGCCAACCAGCCGGCCTTTCTCGCGGGCGTGCTCGACATTGACGCGTCTGTGAAGGGCGCGCGCTTCGTCCGCTTCTGCGACTGCTTCAACTTGCCCTTAGTCGTCTTCGAGGACGTGCCCGGATTCCTGCCCGGCGTCCGGCAGGAGCACGGCGGCATCATCCGCCACGGCGCGAAACTGCTCTACGCCTTCGCCGAGGCGACCGTCCCCAAAATCACCGTCATCACGCGCAAGGCATACGGCGGCGCGTACTGCGTCATGGCCTCGAAGCACATACGCACGGACGTGAACTTCGCCTGGCCCACCGCCGAGATCGCCGTGATGGGCGCGGAGGGCGCGGTCGGCGTCCTCTACCGGCGCGAGATCGCCGGGGCCGCAGACCGCGAGGCGGCGCAGCGCGCGCGCGCCGCGGAGTTCGAGGAGAAGTTCGCGAACCCATACGTCGCCGCCGAGCGCGGCTTCATAGACGAGATCATCGAGCCGGCGCAGACGCGGCCCAAGCTCATCCGCGCGCTCGCGCTCCTTGAGAATAAGCGCGACACGAACCCGCCGAAGAAACACGGCAACATCCCTCTCTAACCCGCGCGTTCCGCGCGCTCTACTGCTTGCGGTCTTTCAATGCCGAAGCTCCGAGAGTAACCTGAGTAGTTGAAGAATGGCGGGACAGGACTGCCCCGCAGGCTCTCGCGAAACCCTTTTCTCCATTTCCGGGTTGTGATATTGTCCCCGCGCTTTGGCGAACAAGCGGAAGCGTTCGGGCGCACTCGAAGACGCCCGGCCTCTCATTCACGCAACTGCACGCGCGGGCTTCCTCAACCCTGCTGAAGCGCCGCGCTAAAGGAGAATATCAAGATGCCCGACAACCGCATCAGCGCCAGCCTTTCAAGCGCAGACCAGCAGGCCGTGCTCGCGGCCATCAACACGATACGCACCAAGCTCCCCTTCCTGATTGACCTCTCGCCCGAAGAACGCAAGGCGCTCCCGAGGCTGGGAGATAAAAGCCGCGGCTTCGTCGCGCAGGCTTTAGAAATCGCGTCGCAGAACACGGACATACTCCCGCGCTCCTTCGACGTTGAAGAGATGCGCAAGGACGTGGAACTTCTCGACGCCTTCCTGCCCGTCATGCTGGCCCTCGCCCAACTGAACGAGTTGGTCGAAGACACGTACATAGAGGTCGGCAGCGAGGCTTACGCGGCGGCCCTGGCCGTCTATCAGTACACGCGCGCCGCGGGAAAGGGCGCGGCCCTCGACGGCGCGCTCGACGCGCTCAGCCGGCGCTTCGCGCGCAGGTCGAGTAGGGCGACGCCGGAAACGCCCGCCTCCGACAAACCCAACCCTTAACACCGGGCCGCTGAAAGCCCCGCGGGAGTGGATTCGTCCGCCGTTGACGGGGCGGAAAACCCTTCCGCGGGGCTATCTTTCGGGGTCGCGCCGGAACGGCTTGACGCCTCGAAGCAGGTTTTTTTCAGGGAAGCTCGATTTTTCAGTTTTTCACATGAAGATTGGGGTTGAAAACCTCAACGCAGGGGTTTTTAGCCGGAATGTTGAGGTTTAGAACCGGAACGTCGGGGTTTGAAACAGGAAAGTTTCGGTTTTGAACCGGAACGTTGCTGTTCCAAATCTGAATTCTGCGGTTCCAAACCTCAATTTTCCGGTTCTAAACGTGTCGGCTTCGGTTTCGAGCGAGAACATTCATGTTCCGAACCAGGGCTTTGAGGTTCCGCGGGGGAAGGCCGCGGCTTTAAACGGCTTTGAGACTTTTCGTGGAGGGACGCCTTCGGCGGCGCGCACGGCCTCTCTTCAATGAGGGTCGAGCGGGCTGCGGACGCAGCGACCGCCGCGGTTGAGGACGTGCGTGTAAATCATGGTCGTCTGCACGTCGGCGTGTCCGAGAAGCTCCTGAATGGTTCGGATGTCGTGTCCGTCTTCGAGCAGATGCGTAGCGAAGCTGTGGCGGAGCGTGTGGCAACTGCCGGGCTTTTTGATGCACGCCTTCCTGACGGCCTCTTTGACGGCCTTTTGCAGAGCGGTCTCAGCGAGGTGGTGGCGGCGCACTGCGCCCGTGCGCGGGTCTCGCGAGCGCCTTGAGGCCGGGAACAGGTACTGCCAGCAGAATTCGTTTGCGGCGCTCGGATATTTTCTGGCGAGCGCGTGCGGCAGATAGACCCTGCCGTAACCTTCACTCAGGTCGGCCCCGTGGAGGGCGCGGACTCGTTCGAGTTGGCGTTCCAGAGGCGCGACCAGGGATTGCGGCAGCATCGTCACACGGTCTTTGTCACCCTTGCCGGCCCGGACGACTATTTCCAGTCGCGCGAGGTCAACGTCCTTGACGCGCAGGCGCAGGCACTCCATGAGGCGCAGTCCCGACCCGTAGAGGAGTGAGGCCATCAGCCATGATTCGCCGCGCAGGTGCGCGAGTAACGCCCTGACTTCGTCGCGCGTGAAGACGACGGGGAGCCTTTGGGGCTTCTTCGCGCGCTCGACGTTCTCGACCCAGTCAATCGGCAGTTCGAGGACTTTGCGGTAGAGGAAGAGCAGGGCCGAGAGGGCCTGAGTCTGCGTGGAGGCGGCGACGTTCCGCTCCGTGGCGAGGTGTGAGAGAAACGAAGCGACCTCCGGGGCGCCCATCTCGGAGGGGTGGCGTTTACCGTGGAAGAGGATGAACTGTCGAATCCAACTGACGTAAGCCTCTTCGGTGCGGATGCTGTAATGGAGTGTGCGCGTGTGCTGGCGCACGAGGTCGAGCAGGCGCGGCATGTCCTTCTCCCCTTTGTGAGCGTTAATGCGTATAATGCGCGCGAGGCGGGCGTATAATAAACCCGACCGACGTGTAAATAAAGGGAAATCGCGCAGCCCGTCGGAGTTATACGCCCAAACGGGCGTAATTAAAGGCGCACTTTAGTACGCCTAATTTAAGTTAGGCTGCTTGTATCTTGCGGCACAAGCTCACAATCTTTGGAGGTGCAATATGGATTTTGGTTGCGGATGTTTCGGTATGACAATCATTCTTGGCATATTGGTAATAATCGCGGGGATTATTGATCTTGGGAAGGACACCAATATAGGGCTAGAGGTTATAGGAGCGGGCGTTGTGATAGTTATGATTCCCCTTGCTATTGTCTATTTCTCTGCTGAGAATGATTTGAAGAGGAGAAGGAGGATTAGCTCTGGCTCTGGTGTTAGGCCACAGGTTGACAGTCAGGGTCGGTTCTACTGCAATGCCTGTGGCGGATACGTGTCCCGACATGATCCGTCAAATCACCCTGAATGCAACTGACCCTCGGACGTAAATTGTTAGCCCTAGGCGCAGCCTAACATCCACCTGAGGTGTTCGTGTCAAGCGTTTTCTCTCCTCACACCGATTTCTGCGCCGCGTAGCTCAGTAGCGGCGACCCCTTCCTGCGCAGCCCCTCCAGGTATTTCACCTCGTCGTAAGGCGTCCGCGTTTGCCAGCACCGGAAGATGACACGGACCCACTTGTAGGCCAGCGCTCTGGTAGCCGCCTGATGATCTTTACCCCTCCCGCGTTGCTGCTCGTAGTAAGCCCGCGCCCAGAACGAATGGCGGATGCTCTCGCCGGCGAACTCGTGGAAGCTCTGCCGGAGGAACTTCGGGCAGAAGTAGCGCCACCGCACCCAGCAACTCTGCCCGCTGCGCTCGACCACCGGGGCCACTCCCGTGTAGCGCGCCACCTCGTCGGCGCTCGCCCACCGCCCGCGGTCCGTGCCCATCGCCGCCAGCAGCCGCGCGGCATAGACCTCGCCCGCGCCGGGCAGGCTGGCGAACAACTCGAAGTCCTCGTGCGCCGCACAGAGCCGCGCGACCTCCGCGTCGAACTCCTTGATGGCCGCGGCGACGGTCTTCATCTGAGAGGCGAGCGCCCTGATCATGAGTACCGAGGAGTTGACGACTGCGCGGTCTTGAGTCAGCGGGACGCCCTCACGGATCGCGCGGATGCGCTCTCCCAACTTCTCCCGCCGGGCGGAGTTGTGCGCGCGGAAGAACTGCGTCAGCGTCGTGCGCCGCACGCCCTTGAGCGCGTGGAGGCTCGGCCAGCGCAGGAGGAAGTCGCACGCCAAGTCGGTGCGGAGATCGGGGAGCAAGTCCAAGGCTTGCGGGAAGTAGCTCTTCAAGAGTGCCGTCATGCGGTTACTCACGCGCGTCCGGTCTGAGACGAGCCGCCGCCGATGCTCGACCAACAACTGCAAGGTGCGGGTGCGCTCGTCGTCGGGACGCCACGGGCGGAGACGGTCGCGGTGCGTCACCAGCAGTTCGAGCAGGAGGGCTGCATCAGTCGGGTCGTCTTTGGCGCGCGAGGGCGCGAACGCCTCGCGGTACTTCGCCAGCGTCTTGGGCGGGACGGGGAAGAGTACGAGGAAGTCGTACTGCAAGAGCGCGTAGATGAGCGGGCCGCGCGACTGCTCCAGGCAGACGGCTATCTGCTCTCCGCCGAAGCGGGCGCGCAACTGCGCGGCCCACGCCGCGATTGCTTCGGGCGTCTGCCTGAGCTTGGCGCGCTCCCGCCGGCCTGAAGCGGCGTCACACAGGCAGAGGTCGTGCTCTTTGTCGGCCCAGTCGATGCCGACGAAGGCGGCGAAGTCGGTCATGGCATTCCTCCCGTGCAGAAGTATCTCGGCGGAGAGGAACATGCTGACAGTGGCCGGGCGAAAGATTTATAGTAGAGCCGCTCGTCGCGACAGCACCTGAGTATTCGTTGGCGGGCCACAGCGGGCGCGGGCGTGCGAAGGTATGTTAGCAAGCGTCGAGACCGCTCCGGCATGCATATTCGTCACGCCCGGCCTGCACGTCCCTCTCGGCCTCCGACAAACTACGATGGCTCGCGCGGAGATGTCGAAGCTAATCAGAGGCGAGCCGAACAGCAACAACCTATAAAGCGCATGCACGCGACCCGCGACACGCATCATTTCATCTTCGGCTAGGTTGTGGGCGGGCGCGTGATGCGCGGCGTTAGCTGGCTGTGGCGTTTATGAGAAAGGTCTATGAGGCGTGGCAGGGTGATGACGGTTGCAGCACCACCTTCGCCCCGTAGAGAATATTCAGGAGCTACGCCTGAACGGGCTGCTCCCCAAGGACGCAAGGCTGCTCTACCGCGTCGAGGCGGATACATTCGAGGAGGCCCTGGCCGTGCATCACATCAAGGAAGGATAGTTTGTATGAACAAAAATTCTGAGATCATACGAGGCGTCTATGCCGCCTTCGCCGACGGCGACGTGCCGCGCGTGCTCGGCGCACTCGACGGTGACGTTCGTTGGACTGAGGCCGAGGGCTTCCCATACGGCGGGACGTACGTGGGGCCTGACGCCGTACTCGCCAACGTCTTCGCCAAGCTCGGCTCCGAGTGGGAAGGGTTTAAGGCCGTGCCGCACACGTTCGTCGCAGAGGGGGACACGGTCGTCGCGCTCGGCGAATACGAAGGGACATACAAGGCCACAGGCAGGCGTTTCTCCGCGCCGTTCGCGCACGTCTGGACGCTTCGCGACGGCAAGGTCGCGCGCTTCCAGCAGTACACCGACACGGCGCTCGCACAGGCCGCCGTGAAGTAGGGGTGACATCCATCGCGCAACCTTTCGACGAAGCTTCGCGCCCCGCAGAACTCGACCCGTGAAGTTCAGGCATGGGCGTGGATGACGCCAACCGTATAAGAGCCGCCGAGCGAAACCGAAGCGACAATGAATTTAAACGAATACCGCTCCTCTTCCGCGGAAAAAGAGCGAACCGCTGACCTTCTGCGGCTGATGCCTGCGTCCGGCTCGACGGCCCTCGACATCGGCGCGCGCGACGGGCATTTTTCACTCCTGCTCGCCGAGCGGTTTGAAAAAGTGTTCGCGCTCGACCTCACGAAACCCGCCATCACACACCCGAAAGTCGAGTGCGTTCGAGGGGACGCCGCCGCCCTTGAGTTTCCGAACCGGAGTTTTGACTTTGTCTTCTGCGCGGAGGTTTTGGAGCACATACCGCCGCCCGCACTCAGCAAAGTCTGCGGCGAGATTGAGCGCGTCACGAACGGCCAGATATTGATCGGCGTCCCTTACAAACAAGACATCAGGGTAGGCCGGACGACGTGTTACTCCTGCATGGGGAAGAATCCGCCGTGGGGCCACGTAAATTCCTTCGACGAGCGGCGGCTGGAAAGCCTCTTCCCTGCCTGCGTGTTGAAAACGATTTCGTTCGTCGGGACGAATTCCGAACAGACGAACGCTGTGTCCGCCGCGTTGATGGACATCGCCGGGAATCCATACGGGACTTACGCGCAGGACGAGCCGTGTATCCACTGCGGCAAGGCGCTCGAACCTCCGCCTGAGCGCACCGCCGCGAAGAAAGTTTTGACCAGGCTGGCGTTCTGGTCGCAACACGCGACGGGCGTCTTCTCAAAGCCGCGGGGAAACTGGATGCACGTGCTACTTTCCAGACGCGACGGCGTGTAACGACTGCCGCACCCGACGCGGACTTACATCGCCGCCGCACCTGGATAACGACTCGGTCAAAATATCGCCGCCATAAGTGGCTGAACCCGAAAAGCGAAAGGCCCGCGAGATGAGTCCTCGCGGGCCTTCGAGTTTTTAAGGATGCCGAATGCTTCCGAAAGGCGCTGCGGCTACTTCGCCTGCTTCGCGCGTATGAGTTCGAGCGCCTTCTTCAACTGAACGTCGTCCGGCTGCTGCTTCTTTGAAGTCGCGTCGGGCGAAACCTCTCTGCGGTCTGCCGGCGCGTTCGGCTGCGCGACCGCGTCGTCGTCGTTGCCCGTCAGGTCTTCCGGGTCAACCGCGTCGGCAAGCTCAGGCTCCTTCACCTCGACCGAGGGCGCGACGCCCGCGCCGAGGAAAGGCTTGCCGGTCGAAGACGCCCACTTCACGGTCGTCAGCAGAAGCCCGTCCCCGCCGCGCAGCGTGAAGAGTTGCTGCTCCGCGCCCGCGCCGAAGCTCTTGATGCCGACTACGTCGCCGCGCTTGTGATCGTTGAACGCGGAGGCCACGACTTCAGCCGCGCCCGCCGTGCCGCGGTCAATCAGCACGCTCGCCGGGCCGTCGAAGACCGTCTCCTTCGGGTCGGCGTTGAAAGACTTGACGACCTTGTTGCCGCGACCGAGCGTCTCGGCGAGCGAGCCGTCGCGGATGAAGAAGTTCGAGACCTTCACGCCCTCGTTCAAAGAACCGCCCGCGACGCTTCTGAGGTCGAGCACGATCTTCTGCGCGCCCTGCTTCTGAAGCTCCTGCAAACGCGCCTTCACGTCCGCCGACTCGCCGTCGGCGAGGCTGTTGACCTTGATGACGCCGACGCGGCCCGCCTCCATCCTCGCCTCGGCGGCGGGAACCTGCACGGGGCCGCGCCTGATGCTCAGGATGAAGGGCCGCGTGCCGGCGCGCAACACGCGCAGCTTGACCTCGCTGCCCGGAGCGCCGTTCAGAAGCTGCCGCGCGTCGTAGAGCGAGATGTCGCGCGTCGCCTTGCCGTCAATGTACTCGACGATGTCACCGGCCTGAAGACCGGCCTGATCCGCCGGGCCGCCCTTCACGGGCGCGATGACGTAGAGGTACGAGGCGACCTGCGAAAGCTCCGCGCCGATGCCGGTCTGATTGGTAGAAGTGTTCGCCTTAAAATCTCTGACCTGATCGGCGGTCAGGTAAGTCGAGTAAGGGTCGAGTCCGTATGCGAGTCCGCGAAGCGCGCCCGCGCGGACTTTGTTGAGGTCGGGTTCGTCAACGTAGTCGTCCTGTATGTGACGCAGGACGCTCTCGAAGATGCGTAGTTGCGCGCCGGGGTCGTTCTGCTGCTGCTGCGCCGTCGTGGACATGAAGCCGCCGACGACCGCGTAGAGGGCAATCGTCGCGGAGACGACGACCAGAAGAAACTTATTGCGAAAAGACATCAAAACACCTCTTAATCCCACTCGAACCCTTTTGAAGCGCGCCGTCCAAATTGCCGGACGCCGTCGCCTGAACCTTAAGCCGGATGATACAACGGCCACAGACGCGGCGCAAGCAACCTAACTGGCGAGTCCGTCTGGGGTTGCGCTATACTTCGGCGCGCTCCGACTGCGAACCAAGTTGCCGCAAGGAATCATCCAAAACGAAGCCAAGCAGAGTGACTCGGAAGAGCGCGGGCGCGTCCTGGCGCTCGACCTGGGCGCGAAGCGCGTCGGCGTCGCCGTCTCCGACGAACTGCGCCTGAGCGTCCGAGCGCTCCCCTTTCTGCCGCGGACGCCCTGGAAGCGTCTGCTGCGCTCCGTCGCCGAACTTTGCGAAAGCTTTGACGTGCGTTTGCTGGTCGTGGGTTTGCCGCTGCGCCTCGACGGAAGCGAAGGCGAGGCCGCGGGCGAGGCGCGTCGCGTCGCGCGCAACTTTGAACTCTCCCTGAAGCTTCCCGTCAGACTTCAGGACGAGCGGCTCACCTCGAAGGAGGCGGAGGATTCGCTTCGGAGTCGCGGTTACGAGGGCGAGCAGGTCGCGGAGAGAGTTGACGGCGAGGCCGCGGCGTTTATCCTGAAAGATTTTTTAACCGCGTCCGAAACTGATGAGACTCGCGGCAGGTGAGGCTCGCAAGCATACCGGCGACCAATTTTCGAGAAAGCTTTTGGCCGACGCCTGATTCATGAAAATCTTAAAACTTCTTATCGCCGCCGCGCTTCTCATACTCGTCGCCTGCGGCGGTCTCTTCATCTGGGCCAGGCACGAACTCGAAACGCCTTACGCGAATAATCTCGAAGGCCAGTACGTTGACATCCCGCGGGGCCTGTCTTCGGATGAAATTATAAATCGCCTCGATTCCCTCGGCGTTATCAGACGGGGGTGGCTGCTGCGGCTTTACGTTCACGCGACCGGCGCGGGTCAGAAGTTGAAGGCGGGCGAGTACCGCTTCCCTTCTCAGATTTCGCCGCTCGGCGTTCTGAAAAAACTTCAGGAGGGCGAGGAGCGCCTGAGCCGCCTGACCATCATCGAAGGCTGGACGCGCTTCGACATCGCGCAGCTACTCGCACACATCCCCGAACTCAAACTCCAGAGCGCCGACGAAGCGCTCGCGCTCATGGACGACACGAGCCTCATCCGAGACATTGACCCCGACGCGAAGAACCTCGAAGGCTACCTCTTCCCAGACACGTACAACTTCCCCCCCGACGCGACGCCGAAGCAGGTCGTCGAGACGATGGTCAAACGCTTCAGGCAAGTCTGGGGCGAGCTTTCGCAAAAGTATCCCGCGACGGGCAGGACGCCGCACGACATCGTCACCGTCGCCTCGCTCGTCGAGACCGAGGCGAAGCTTTCGGAAGACCGACCGCTCGTCGCCTCGGTCATCTACAACCGACTCAAGATTGGAATGCCGCTCGGCGTTGACTCGTCGGTCATCTACGCCTCGAAGCTCGCCGGCAAGTGGAAGAACAACGGCAAGGTCTATCAGAGCGACCTCGACCGCGACTCGCCTTACAACCTGCGCCGGGTCAAAGGACTCCCGCCGGGGCCGATTGCTTCGCCCGGCGCGCGCTCGATAGAAGCCGCACTCAACCCCGCCGAGACCGATTACCTCTACTACGTCCGAGACCCTTCGCGTAACGACGGCAAGCACAACTTCTACTCGAACGAGTCGGACTTCCAGCGCGGAGTTCAGGCCCTGCGCGACTGGGAGCGCTCGCGGAACTCGAACGCGGGCACGACGCCCACGCCGTCCGAGGGGACTTTCACTTCCAACGACGCCGCGCCTTCGCCCTGAAGAAGTTTTCGGAATGAGCTTTTCGGCGCACCATCTTGAATTCGGCGATTCGTTGCTTTATTCTCGACTCGTCTCTCCCGTTTGCGAAGGCTTGCCGGCTGAAAAGGGTTCGGGCCATGAAGTCATTTATCACAGTCTTGATTCTCGCGCTCGCCTGCGCCACCGTCGCGGCTCAGGAGAAAGGCGTTGACCAGCAGAACTCGCGTATCCGCGACACGGGCAACAACCGCCAGCCGGGCGTCAACGGCGAGAAGAAGGACGTGGGCACGGGTCGCGGCATTGACTGGGGCCGGGGCAAGACGAAGACCGCGCCGCCCATCCCCAACCCCTACCGCTTCGAGTACCCGAACGACGTTCTGAACAAGGCCGTCCAGGAGTTGATGCGCGAGCGCAAGCTCATCCTCGACGACACGGTCTCCCACCCCGAAAGGGGCGTCATAGTTTCGCAGCCCTACACGTTCACGCGAGGCTCGGTCGTCTCGACCTCCGAGTTGAGCAGGATCGCCGACGTGCCCGACAGCGACACGCGCACCTGGACGCGCGGGCGCTACACGATACTCGTCGAAGTCCAGCCCATCGACGGCCAGAGCACGAACGTCTCGGTCAACGCGAGGGTCGAGGGCCGCAGCGACGACGTGACGGGCGCGCAGTGGCTCTCGCTGACGAGCAACGGCACGGCGGAGCAGGAGTTCCTCAGTGCCCTCATCGAGAAGGTCACGGGCACGCCGCCGCCGGGTCACGAGCCTGCTTCGCAGCAGGATCAGTAACGCCGTCTTCCGACGAAAAATCGAAGCGCGGAGGCTTTTTCAGTCAGCCACGACTTCAATTCATCTGGAAACTGTACTGAACGGAATTGCTTTGAACTGACTTCGGAAAGACTCTCTCACCAATCACGAAAGCCGATGACGAAATCAATCTTCTCGCCCGAACTGCGCCGCCTAACCGCCGCAGCCGTTCTTCTCGCCGCGCCCTTCTCCCTCTCCGGCTGCGGCACACGCGCATCGAGCGGCCCGCGCGCCGCGGCCAAGCCGGCCCAAGTCGCGCCCACGCCCGCGCCGCCCGACGCCAACATCTACGTTGACGAGGCGATGCTCTCGAAGCCCTACGCGATCATCGGCGGCACCGTCGAGAACACGAGCGGCGGAAAGCTCGAAAACCTTTCGGTCGAGATCGAGTTGCGGCGTCGCGACGGCGGCGCGACCGAGCGGCGCGAGGTCGCCGTCCAGCCCGCGAGTCTTGACCCCGGCAAGCGCGGCAAATATTCTCTGAAGGTTCTGTCGGACGATTGGGGCAGCTCGCGCGTCGTCACCCTGCGCGGCGGTCAGCGCGAAGTCGCCTTCAAATCTTTACCCGGCGCGAAGCGCCCGCCGGAGAGGCCGGGCGGCAACGTCGTCTTCGTCAACACCCCGCCGAAGAAAAAGTCGAAGGGCGACGAGTTCATCAACACGCCCGACACGCCGATCAGCGTCCCTTAAGTCTGACGGCGAAAAACGTCCGCCGCGAACTTCCAGATCCCTCCGCGGCGGACAACGCGCGCGTCCGCGCGCTGCGTCTTACGGTCTGCGATTGCTTAGTCGTTCGGCATTAGATTCAAAACAGACGGTCGCGCCAGAGATGTTAAAGACCTCGATTCTCTTCTTTTCGATCTTCCTCGCGCTCGCGGGCGTCGCGCGGGCGCAGGACGAGGCGGACGCGCAGGACAGCAGGCCGGGCGCTCACCGCGGGCGCGACGACATGGGCAAGCCCGCCGAAGAGATCATCGCCCGCGCGGAGATTCGCCACCAGGAAGAGACGCACAAGGAGATGGTTGACCGCGCGGGCGAGGCCGCGCAAATCGGCGGCGAGATTCTCGACGACTACAAGAAGAACAACGCGCTCAGCGGCGACGACTTCAAGAAGCTCGAACGACTCGACAAGCTCGCGCACAAGATTCGCGGCACCGCCGGAGGCTCCGAAGACGTTGACCTCGAAGACCCGCCGAGCAAGCTCGATGACGCCGTCAAGCGTCTCGCCGACGCGTCCGACCTCCTCAACAAAAGCGTCCAGAAGACTTCGAGGATGGTCATCTCCGCAGCCGTCATCAACCACTCGAACGAACTCATCAACCTCATCAAACGCATCCGCGACATCCAGCACCCGTGAGCGACGCCGAGCCGATGAATTCTCCGAAGGGTCAGACTCCGCTCCCGCCGTCCGACGGAAGACTCGCGCGCGCCCTCTTTTTTCTTCTAACCCTATCCGCAGCGCTTCTCCTCTCCACGCCGACGGCGCGCGCGCAGCAGGACGATGACGACGTGGTTCGCGTCAACTCCGACCTCGTCGTCCTCAACGCCACCGTCACCGACCGCGCCGGCGCATACGTCCACAAGCTCAGGCGTCAGGACTTCCGCGTCTTCGAGGACGGGCGCGAGCAGCAGATCAGCCTCTTCTCCGTCGAAGAGACGCCCTTCGCCGCCGCCATCCTGCTCGACACGTCGGGGAGCATGGAGACGCGCATGACGCTCGCCCGCGCCGCCGCCATACGCTTTCTCGAAGGCTTGCGCGAGGACGACGTGGCGTCCGTCTATCACTTCGACTCCGAGGTCGAGCAGTTGCAGGACTTCTCCGCGAGCCGCGACCTGCCGCCGCTGGCCTTCGGCCTCAAGTCGAAAGGCATGACGGAATTGAACGACGCCGTCACGCGCGCGGCGAAAGACCTTTCGGCACGACCGGAGAAAAGGCGCGCGATCATCATCCTCTCCGACGGCATGGACACGAAGAGCAGCGCGACCGCGGACAAGGCCCTGAACGCCGCGCTCGCGGCGAACGCGACGATCTACACGGTTGACATGAGCGACCCGTTGGATAAGGCTTCGGACAGGATGTTGGGCGCGAGCGCCCTGAAGAATTTTGCGGCGAAGAGCGGCGGGCGCTACGTCTCCTCGCCGGGAGGCCGCGCGCTCGACGACGCGTTCGGTCAGATTCTCGAAGAGCTGAGCAACCAGTACACGCTCGGCTACCGGCCCACGAACGGCGCGCGCGACGGTCGCTGGCGCACAATCGAACTCAAGCTCTCCGACGCGGGACTCAAGGCGCGCACGCGCGGCGGCTACCGCGCGCCAAAAAGTTAGAGGCTCGTCTGATTCCGCGACTTCTCCGCGTGGCGCTCGAACGCGAGTTCCACCAGACGGTCAATCACGCCTGTGAAGGTGACGCCCGTCGCCGCCCACATCTTCGGGAAGCCCGAAACGTCCGTCAGCCCCGGAATCGTGTTCAGCTCGTTGACGAGAAGTTTGCCCGTGTCGCGCCGCAGGAAGAAGTCAACGCGCGCGAAGCCCGCCCCGTCAATCGCCTTGAACGCGCGCGCCGACATCTCCTGCACGCGCCGCGTCTGGCTCTTCGTGATCGGCGCGGGCACGACGAACTCGACGTGGCCCGTGCTCGAATACTTTTCGGTGTAGTCCAGAAACTTCGCGCTCTCGTCATAGACGACGTACTCGCCGGGCAGGCTCGCGAGCGGCTCGTCGTTCCCC
>DASRCS010000283.1:0-8106 GCA_035652995.1 Pyrinomonadaceae bacterium | reverse complement strand
CGAGTAATCGAGGCGCGCGCGCGCGGCGAGGAAGCGCGTGAATTGATACGTCCCGCGCAGGCTGTAGATGTTATCGTCGAAGGAGACGCGGCCATTGTCGTCGCGGACGAGTCGGTTCTTGGTGTAGTCGAGCGTCAGGCGCAACGCCTCGGTCGGCTGGAAGTAGGCGCTCCCCGTGATGTCGAGCAGGTTGCCGGCGCCCGGATCGAGCGGCTCAAGACAGATGGAAGGCGGGAGGCTGCCGGAGCAGAGTCCGTCGGCCTCCGCCTGCTTCGCGAGCAGATAGCCGGGGCTGACGCGCGGGAACTTCGGGCCGCCGCCGAAGTCGTAATCGAACGTGCCCGTCCGGTAGGCGGCCTTGATGCTACCGCCGTACTTCTTCTGCTGCGTCGAGAAGAAGGCGACGAAGTGGTTCTTGTCCGTCGAGCGCTCGCTGCTCGGCCCGAAGAAGGCCCCGGCCTGTTGGGCCGTCCTTTTGGGGCCGAACTCCTCCTCGATCAGGCGTTCGTGGCCGCGCCTGTAGGCGACCCAAAAGCTGTTGTTGTGTCGGAAATTCCAGGTCACCGTCGCGTCGCTCTCCCAGAGTTGCAGGCGGCCCTGGAAGTCGTAATCCGCGTGGTGATAGCTCTCCACGCTCCAGGAGACCAGCCGACCCTTTTCGCGCGGGGTGGAGAGGTAGCGCAGGTCAACCGCGTTGGTGTTGCTGTTGGTGCGCTGCGTGAACCCGAGGTCGGCGCGGTAGTCTTTGGTGTAGCCTTCCGCGTAGAACGTCGCGCCCCAGTTGCGGCCCGACCTGTCGAGCGTGGCGGAGTAACCGAGGCCGTTGCCGGTGCGGTAGATATTTTTATTCTGCTCCGGCTCGTAGAAGGAGCTGCGCGAGGTCGTGCCTAACACCTGGAAGGTGAAGGTCGTCATCTTGTCGAGGCGGAAGCGCCCGTCGAAGCCGCCCGTCTCGTTGTGCTCGTCCACGAAGTTGTAGGTGGTCGCAATCAGGCCGAGCGAATCCTCCTTGCCCACGTCGCGCTTCAGGCGCAGAACTCCGACCTCGGCGTTGTGATCGAGGTAACGCCGGTTGGCCGGGTCGAGCCGCTCGTCGCCCGTGAAATCGCCGGGGCCTCTGTCGGACGCGAACATCAGGCCGAAGCTCGTCCGGCCTTCCTTGCCGGAGAGCTTGGCGGCGAAGTCCGGGGCGATGATGGCGCGCGTGTTGAGCACCATGATGGGCGTCTGGAAGACCTCCTTGCCTTCGAGGAAGAAGGGGCGACGCTCCGGGTAGAAGATCGGGAAGCGCTGGTTGGTCGTGACGACGAGTTGGTCGGCCTCGACCTGCGCGAAGTCCGGGTTCACCGCCAGGTCGAGCGTGACGGTCGGCGTGATGCCGAGCTTCGCCGTCAGGCCGGGGGAAAGATTGGCCGGCTGGTTGACGAAGCGCCCGTTGTCAACCTGTCCCGGCGTGAGGAATGGCGCGTAGGAGGGGACGCGCCGTCCCGTCTCCGAGACGGTGAGACTCGGGATGAGTTCGAGCGTGCGCTCGGTCGAGACGCCTTCGAGTCCCGTGATGTGGCCGGCCTGACCGAGTATGCTCGCGTCGCCGCGCGCGATGGGCATCCAGGAGTCCTGCTCGTTGTTGAGCCGCTGGATGACGCGGAAGACCTGGACGCCCCAGAGCTTCCCCTTGCCCGCCTCGTAGCGCAGGGACTTGAAGGGGATCGCCGCCTCGACCACGTAGCCGTCCGAAGTCAGAGCGCCCTTCGACTCCATGACGATGTCGATGCTGTAGTCAACGCCCGCGCCCTCCGTGCGTATGCCGTCCTGCTGCACGCCGAGCGGGTTGAAGGCGAGGACGTACGCGCGTCGCTTGTCGTTGTAGGTGTCGAGCAGTATGCGGACGCTGTCGTCCGTGTTCAGCACGTCGTCGCGCTTGGCGATGGTCGCGCGCACCTTCGTCGGGTCGTCATGCGCGTGGAAGGCGAGGTAGAGGTTTTTGGAGTCGTAGCCGATGAAGACTTCGGTCGGGTAGGAAGGGGCGGTGTTATCGCCGGGGCTGGTTTGATAGAAGTCCTTGAGGACTGCGGCGCCCTTCCAGACATCGTCGTCGAGCCTGCCGTCGATGACCGGCGGCTTCTCGAAGCGCGGGATGCGCGCCGGGTTCGTCTTCTCCGCCGGCAGGGCGGGCGAACCGGACTTGACCGTCACGACGTTCGCCGCCGCCGCGGCTTGACCGACCGTGGACGGCTCAGGCCGTGCCGAGGACGCGGCGGCTTGCGCGCGCGCGCCCTCAGGGGCGAACAGAAATAGTGCGACGAGCAGGAATAGTGCGAGCGGCAGGATGAATTTTTGCCTCGGTATAACTTTCAACTGCATATCTCCCATCACCACTGTTCGGTTCGGGTCGGGGCGAACCTGATGAACACACTAACGGCAATGGGCCTGCCGGTAAATTTTATTGTTGTGAAGCGGAGATTTTCGCAGGCGAGCTGCCGGCTGCGGCGGGTGAAATGTCGGCGGGATTAGAAGGGATTTTCTATCAGCGGGCGTAATCGGTCGCGGTAGCTGCGCCCGGACGTTAATTGCGTGCCGTCTTTCAGCGTCAAGACATACTCCCCGTGAAAGAGTGGATGAAGCTCCTTGATGCGCTCGACGTTGACGATGGTGGAGCGCTGAATACGCAGGAACCTGGCCGGGTCGAGTCGCGCCTCCAACCCGCCCATCGTCCCGCGGATGAGGTGCGACGCCCGCCCGGCGTGTACGCGAACATAAATGTCCTCGGCCTCTATCCAGTCTATCTCGTCAACGCCGAGAAAGAAGACGCGCCCCGCCGCTTTAACGACGACGCGCTGCAAATACCTTCCGCCAGGCTCGAAGTTTTGCAGCAAGGCCGTCAAGCGTCGGTTGAGGTCGTCACCGCTCGGCTGGGCGATCTGGGCCTTGGCGCGCTCAAGCGCCTTCTCAAACCGCTTCTTACTGAACGGCTTCAGCAGGTAATCCAGCGCGTTCACCTCGAAGGCTTTGAGCGCATATTTGTCGTAGGCGGTGACGAAGACGACGGCGGGCATCAGCTCGGCGCCGACCTCGGCTATCACGTCGAAGCCCGTCATCTCCGGCATCTGCACGTCGAGAAAAACCAGATCAGGCTCATGTTCGGCAATCGCCTTGACCGCCTGCTCCCCGTCGGCGCACTCGCCGACGACGGCGATGTCGGGATCACTCTCAAGCAGCATCCTCACCCCGTCGCGCGCCAGCGGCTCGTCGTCAATTATCAGCGCCCGGATTTTTTTCATTGACTTATCAGCTCGCCCGCCGGCTCGTCACAGTGCAGGTGAAACGGGATGGTCAACGCCGCCACCGTGCCGCCGCCGTTCGCCGTGCTGAGGCTGACCGTGTACCCCTCTCCGTACAGTTGCCTGAGCCGCGCCCGCGTGTTCGACACGCCGATCCCGCTCCTGCTGGTGATCGGCCAATCGGGGGGGAGGCCGGGGCCGTCGTCGCGTACCTCCACCTTGAGAGAGCCGTTCTCACGCCGCGCACTGATCTCGATGAGACCGGCGGCGGAACGCTGACCGATGCCATGCCGGAGGGCGTTCTCGACCAGCGGCTGTAAGATCAGGTTCGGGACGAAAGCGCCGAGGGCCTCTTTCTCGATGTTCATCTCCACCCGCAGGCGGTCTTTAAAACGCACCTTCTCGATCTCCAGGTAGAGGTCTATGAATTCGATCTCCTGCTCGAGCCGGACTTCCTGCGTTCCGATGCTCTCCAGGGCGTAGCGCAGCAGCTCGCTCAGTCCGGTGAGCATGTCCACGGCGTTTTGATTATGTCCCTTTCGCACGAGCACGACGATGGCGTTGAGCGTGTTGAAAAGGAAGTGCGGATGAAGTTGCATCTTCAGCGCACTCAGTTGAGCGTGCGCCAACTGCGACTTCAGCTCCGACGCGCTCAACTCCAGTTGGGCAGCCACCAGCTCCTTTTCTCGATACTTGCGGTAGTAATCGAAAGCCTGATAGAGGCCGAGGAACGACCAGTAGAAGAGGAGGTTGAATTGAAAATCGCCGCTGAAGATATAGGCCAGTTTCGGCAGCAACGCCCCGTAGCCCGTCATGTTGCCGATGAGCGGCTCGAGCAGGGTGAAGTAAAGGATTTCGGTCAGGGAGAAGATAACGCTGAAGAGAAAATGCAGCGGTACATTCCTGCGCAAGAGTCCCCGCTGGAGAGGAAACCGGCGGAATATTCGCAGCACGAGCGGGGTCAGTGCGGCCCAGAAATAGACAATGCACATCCACGCCTTGAAAATATAAAACCATTCGATGGGGCTGCCCGTGACGGCTCGTCGGAGGTAATCCTGGCTCGTGAAGAAAAGCCCCAGGAGGGTCCAGTACCCGAAAATCATGAGCCAGCTAACCCGGCCTTGTCTGGACACTATTCTATCTACCATGCTCCTCCGTTTGCCCGCCTCCCCGTTTATCTTACATGAAGCGTGCGCGTAATTCATGCCTCTCTCCCCGCCGCATTAAGTCTGTCATTTCTTTATCCGGCTGTACGAACATTAGCCGGCAATCAGGCCCTTACTTAACTCGCGCGCGATGATGTGCGTCAGGCGCGGGCGTGATGTTTGAAGGAAGAAATGGTCGCCGGGGATCATGTGGAGCGAGAACGGCCCTGTCGTGTGCCGGTGCCACGCTTCGATCTCCTCTCTCGGCACTTCTTCGTCGCCGTCGCCCCCGAACGCGGTGACGGGGCAGTCGAGGGGCCGGCCCTGCGACGCGGAGTACGTCTCGCACATCTCAAAGTCCGCGCGCATCAACGGAATCATCAGCTTCATCAGTTCGGGGTGTTCGATGACCTCTCGCGGCGTCCCGTTAAGACGGCGCAGTTCGGCGATGAACTCGTCTTCGGGAAGGTTGTACGTGACGTTGCGGCTCGCGAGGTGCGGCGCGCTGCGGCCCGAAACGAACAGGTGGCACGGGGCAATGGCCCTCCCCTCGCGCAACAGTCTCGCAAGTTCGTAGCTGATTAAACTGCCCATGCTGTGGCCGAAGAAAGCGAACGGGCGGTCGAAGTGTGGCAGGAGGGCCTGCGCCATCTCGCCGACCAACGCCGTCAGGTTGGTGAAGGGCTTCTCCCTGAAGCGCGTTCCGCGCCCGGGGAGTTGAATCGGACAGACCTCGACGGTCTGCGGGAAGCCCTCGTGCCAGCTTCGATAAATCGCCGCGCTGCCGCCCGCGTAAGGGAAACAGAACAGACGCACGCTCGCCCGCGGGTTCGGGCGGGGCGAGGAGATCCACGGAAGAGTCATCGCCTTCATTGCTTCCATTGTCTTACCTTCCTGACGCCGCGCCCGTCTCCGGGACGCGGAAGATTTCATGCGGGTCGTTGCCACTCGCCGCCGCTGTCGGCGAGCGCGGCGACGAGCGGCAACGACTTTGCGACGCAGCCGCCCGATCTGGAATGACCGAGAACGCCGCTGCGGCTCAAGGCCAGCGCCAGCACCGAAGCGACGGCCTCTCGCCTTTAACCGCGAGCGCGGCCCGGAAGCCCGCGCCGGGGAACAACTCGACCAGCGACCAGCGTGAAGCTTCCTCCGGCTCGTCTTCCGTGCTCAAGAGAGCAGCGGGCTGCCCCGGCGCGAGCGACACGGTGAAAAGGTGCAGCGGGTATGAAAGACCCTCGCCGCGCGCTTTGATGAACGACTCCTTCCGCGTCCAGCAGTCGAAGAACGCGGTCACGCGCTCAGCCGGCGGAAGCGCGCGCAACGCCTCGACCTCGCGCCCTGAGAAGAAGCGTCCGGCGACTTCAAGACCCGCGAAGTCTTCGCGCACGAACTCGATGTCAACTCCGACTTCGCGCCCCACCGCCACAGCGTAGAGCGCGACGCCGTTCGAGTGAGAGACGTTGAAGCGCGGGAGATTCCCTTCCGCCCCGCCGCTCAGGGAGGGCTTGCCGTAACGGTCGTATGAAAAACGCAGCGACTGCGGTGCGGCCCCCGTGTAGCGGCTGAGGATGTCGCGGAGCACGCCGCGCGCGGCAACGAAATGGTCGCGGTCTTTCGGGAAGTGGAACCTGCCCGCACGGAGTTGCTCGTCGGGGGAAAGGACTCCCCAGAGCTGACGAAGTGGCGAGCCGTCCAGATTCAGCCCCGCGCGCCAGACGTGCACCTCGCCGACGTTAAGAGACGGGCGTGCCGGCGCGTCGGGCCATAGCTGTCGGCGGTCTTGCTGCAATCGAGCCTCCCTTTGATGCTCCCGCCTCGCCTCCTACTCATCCCTTCGACTCTCTATCCTTCGGTAGAGTCTCTCTTGAATTCAAGTCGCGAGTGCTGCCGGTCTCTTCCTGCAAGGATACACGGCTCCGACTTCGGAGACCCGTCACCTTCGGCGGGCCTCCGAGCGCGCTATCCGCCTTTCAATTACTGCCCGCGACCGCCGCTTCCGCGGCGATGAAGAGTCGTTGCCGTTGCACTCGCCCTGTGTTATTTAAGATGATGAAAGTCATGCTTCATAGCTTCGCGCCCGGCCTTGAAGATCGGAAAGTAAATTTACGCCGCGCCTCGCCGCCGATAGGTTAGCGCGCGCTGGCGAGCGTGCCGTCCATCGCCTCACCTTGACCGGCGGCTTCTACGATTCGGGAGACATCTTCAAATGGCACTCACGCACCAGGCCCAAAGTTCAGAGTCACAAGCCGCAGCCCCACTCGGCGCGAGCGTCGCGCGGGCCGCTTTAGTCATGCTATTCCTGCTCGCACTGGCGGCGGCCCTTGCCATTCACCTGCAAAACAGGCTCCCGCAAGTTTTGCCGGAGGACGCGCCTCCTTCCGAGTTCTCGGCGGCGCGCGCGCTGAAGCATCTACGAATCGTCGCCGCGCGACCCCATCCTATAGGCTCGCAGGAGCACGCCGCCGTCCGAGACTACATCCTGCGCGAACTCTCCGGCCTCGGCCTTGAGGCCGAGACGCAGCGGACGACCGCGGTCAACGGCAGGTGGGGAACACCTTTCGGCGCGGGCACGGTCGAGAACGTCGTGGCGAGGCTGAAGGGCACGCAGGGCGGGCGCGCGCTCCTGCTGGTGTGCCACTATGATTCGGTGGTCAACGCACCCGGCGCGAGCGACGACGGCGCGGGCGTCGTGACCCTGCTCGAAACGGCGCGCGCCATCAAGGCCGGCCCGCCTCTCAAGAACGACATCATCCTTCTGTTCACGGACGGGGAGGAGGTCGGGCTTCTCGGCGCGAACGCGTTCGCCGCCGAAAACCCTCTGGCTAAGGAAGTCGGCCTCTTTCTGAACTTCGAGGCGCGCGGCAACAGCGGCCCCGTGGTGATGTTCGAGACGACCGGCGGCAACGGCGGGATGATACGGCAGCTCGCCGCCGCCGCGCCGCGCCCGCTCGCCAACTCATTCTTCTACGAAATATACCAGCGGCTGCCGAACGACACGGACTTCACCGTGCTGAAGGGGATCGGCGCGCAGGGGATGAACTTCGCCTTCGTCAACGGCATCAACCACTATCACACGCGACTCGACACGGTCGAGGCGATTAACCCCGGCAGCTTGCAGCACGAAGGCTCTTACGCGCTGGCGCTCGCGAGACGCTTCGGCGACGCCGACGCGCTCGACGCGAAGACGGCCAACGCGGTTTACTTCAACCCGCTCGGCACGAGCTTCGTGGATTACCCCGGAGCGCTCGTCCTCCCGCTGCTGGCGTTGACGGCGCTGCTCTTCGGCTTCGCCCTCTACAAGGGAATCAAGGCCGGTGAGATAAGCACGCGCGGCGTTGCCGTCGGCTTCGCGGGGACGCTCGCGGGCGTCGTCGCCTCGGCGGCGCTGGTGTGGCTCGCGTGGTGGCTGGTGCGCGCGGCGCAGCCGGCCTACAGACGCGTGCCGTGGGGCGAGCCTTACCACAGCAACGCTTTCAGGGTCGGCCTCGTGCTGCTCGCCGTCGCGGCCACTTCGTCTGTTTACGTCATCTTCCGGCGGCGGGCGGGCGAGCGCGGCCTCCTGGCGGGGGCCTTAATCTGTTGGTTGATTCTGTCGGGGCTGGCGGGCGTGGCGATGCCCGGCGGGAGTTATTTGTTCACGCTGCCGCTGCTGTTCAGCGCCCTTGGGCTGGCGCTCGTCT
>DASRCS010000282.1:0-3647 GCA_035652995.1 Pyrinomonadaceae bacterium | reverse complement strand
AGCCTCATGGTACGACGCGAAAGAAGTCGCCCGCAAACGTCCTCGCAGCGGCTGAAACGACGACGGCTGTTTTATCTTTCGCCTCGTTCGCGACGGCTGCCGCGCTTGACCGCGGGGAGTGGCGACGGCCTATCATGAGGCGTTCGGGTAACGACTGCACGACAGGAGACGAGCATTGCCCCAGAGTCGAAAGCGCCGCACAGGCAGAAGGAAAACATACAGCGCGCCTTCGTCGCGAAACATCTCGACGAGCTACGGCGGCGGCAGGGTCGGGAAAAGGAACAAGGTGATCACGATTATCATCATCGTCGCGCTCGTCGCGGCGGGCGCGGCCTATCTGCTCGGGCCGCTCACGAGCGGCCCGAAGGAGGTGACGACCGCCTCCGGCCTCAAGTACACAGACCTCGCCGTCGGCACAGGCCCAAGCCCGCAGCCCGGCCAGACCGTGACGGTTCAGTACACCGGCACGCTCAACGACGGGACGAAGTTCGACAGCTCTTACGACCACGGCCAGCCCTTCTCGTTCCCCATCGGGCGCGGCAAGGTGATCAAGGGCTGGGACGAGGGCCTGTTGACGATGAAGGTCGGCGGCAAGAGAAGGCTCGTCGTCCCGCCGTCGCTCGGCTACGGCGCGAGGGGCTTTCCGCCGAACATCCCGCCCGACGCGACGCTCAACTTCGACGTTGAGTTGGTCGGCATCAAGTGACACGCGTGTGAACGCACGAAGCGACACGCGGGCGAACACGCGCGGGCGGGCGCTCACGAAGAATTCGACGGATTTTTCGCGAGCGCCCGCCCGCCTGAAGCGCGTCCGCCGCGGCCCCGCGGTGGCATCGTCTTTGCAATCCTGACGGTCGTAATAGATTCGCGGGTCGTTTGAAGTTGGTGACGATCAAGGGGGAATTATGTTTACGGCTGGTCGGGTGTTTTTGACGGGCGTACTACTGTTCATCTGCGGCGTCCTTATCCCGTTCGCCTTGCGCGTCGCGGCGGGCGTCTTAGGCTTGAATCAGGGAGACAGGTACGCCACGCTCTACTACTCGGACATGGCGATGGGCTTCGCCGTCATCGTGGGCTGCGTGCTGATCGTCGTGGGAATCGTTCTCAAGCGCAGGCGGAGGCAGTCGGGCACTCACCTCGACGCGACCTGAGCGTCGCCGAGGCCGCCGGTCTGTTCCGCGTCCCAGTAGAGCCAGTAGCGTCGGCGCTTGCTGCCCCCGTCGGCGCGCTCGAAGGCGAGCCGGACGAAGCGCGTTTTGAAGTCGCCGCCCTCGGCTCCCGGCACCGGCGTGTAGAAATATTCGACGCGCTCGGCAAGCCCGCACTCGCGCCGCATGACGTTGATCGCGCCTTCGCACTCGCCCGCCGCGCCGGGGCCTTTCGGGTCGGCGGAGTCGTGGACGACGTGCTCGATCTCGTGGAGCGCGCCCCAAGCGGCGTTGAACGCGGCGCGAGCTTCCGGGTCGCCCGACACGCGCGAGAAGTCCGCGAAGTCAATCAGTAAGACGAAGGCCGCGGGCCTCCCCTGCGCGCCGCCTTTCCATCTTCCGTCAACCACTTTGCAGAAGGCCACGTCGTCGCGACCGCTCGCGTCTTCGATGACGATAAAATTCCTGCCGGCGCGCGCCGCCGTGAGGAGCGCGCGCGCCGTCGGCGAGCCTCCGCGCGGCTCGTCCACGCCGAAGTCGAGCGCGCCGCCCTCGTCGAAGTGCAAACCCGGCCAGCCGGTGATCGCGCGCAGTTGTGTGGAGAGTTCCTGACGCCTCGCGTCGCTGAGCGCGGCTCGGCAGACGATCTTCGGCGTCGCCCGCTCGGCGGCGGCGGGCAGGCCGGAGAGGGCGCAGGCGATCATGCAGGCGAGCCACAGCGTCTTGCTGCTGCCGACGCGACGAGCTGCTTGACGCATGACGAACCTCCTCCTCTCGACGTTTGAATAAAAAGGGCGCGCTGAACGAGGGGCGGGCGCTTCGGGGGTCGAAACGCCGTTGGGCCATGCTACCAGATTGTTAATGTGATGTGTACAGAATGTTAAGGAATTGCTCGCCGCCCGCGAGAATGTTCAGGTTTTCGCCGGGAATCGTCGGGCCGGGCGCGGGAAGAAAGGCGTCGAGGCGAACGACAAAGTGAACGAAGCCTGAAGTCTTCTTTAAATCCTCCGCGGCCCGTGCGCGCCGCCGGCCAAGACCTTTCACAGTTCCGCCGCCGCGTGCTAAGTTGTATCTGCTCTGACGCTCACCCTCAGAGTCATTTCACCCGCCTTCGGATTCGGCATCGAACGAGCCGCCGCATTTTTCGAGAGCCGCGATGCCGAGTTGACCGGGCGAGATAAACGCACACGCGACGCGGGGAAGAGTTGAGCGCAGAAGCCAGGACACTTTCGACGGAAGAGGGAAGCGGCGAGACTCGGTTGGTCGCGCTGCCCTCCTCGCTCGTCCACCAGAAGCACCTGCTCTTCAACCGCGAGCTGAGTTGGCTTGAGTTCAACCGGCGCGTGTTGGAAGAGGCGCAGGACGCGACACAGCCGCTCCTCGAAAGGCTCAAGTTTCTCGCGATCTTCTCGACCAATCTCGACGAGTTTTTCATGGTTCGCGTCTCCGGTTTGATGGAAGAGCTGGAGGAGGAGGTGACGCAGGAGTCGCCCGACGGCATGACGCCCGCCGAGCAGTTGAAGGCGATCAGCGAGCGGCTGCGACCGCTCGTCGGGGAGCAGACGCGTTGCCTGACCGAAGACGTTCTGCCGCAACTCGCCGCGCGCGGCGTGGTCGTCAAGTCGTACCGCGAACTGAGCCGCGAGGAGAAGGAGGCGGCGGACACCTACTTTGAAGAGAGAATCTTTCCGGTTCTGACGCCGCAGGCCGTTGACCCCGCGCACCCTTTCCCGTACATCTCGAACCTGAGCCTCAACATCGGCATCATGGTCGAGCCGCGTGGTGGCGGCGACGACGACGGGGACGTGGCCGCGACTGTGAAGTCCGGCAGGCGCTTCGCGCGCGTGAAGATTCCGCCCGTCGTCCCGCACCTCGTACCCGTGGACGGGTCGGGGCGAAAGTTCGTCTTCGTCGGGAGTCTCATCGCGGCCAACGTCGCGTCGCTCTTCCCCGAAATGCGGACGGGCAAGTGCCACCTCTTCCGCGTGACGCGCGACGCGGATTTTGAGATACGCGAGGACGAGGCGGGCGACCTTCTGCGGACGATGCAGCAGCACCTCCGCCGCCGACGCTTCGGGGCGACCGTCCGGCTCGAAGTCAACGAGACGATGCCGGCGGAGATGGTCGAGTACCTGACGACTTCGCTCGACCTCGCGCCGCAGGACGTTTACACCATCGCGGGGCCGCTCAACATCCCCGACCTGATGCAGCTCTACTCGCTCGAACTGCCGGAGTTGAAGGACAGGCCGCTCAAGCCCTCAGTCCCGCCGCAACTCTCGAAGCCCGCGACGGTCTTCGACGCCGTCAGGCGGCAGGACGTTCTGCTCCACCACCCTTTCAACTCGTACAACACGGTCGTTGACTTCATCGGCCTCGCGGCGGCAGACCCGGAAGTGCTCGCCATCAAGATTTGTCTCTACCGGACGGGCCGCCACTCGCCGGTCGTGCAGGCTTTGATTGACGCGACCGAGCGCGGCAAGCAGGTGGCCGCGCTCGTCG
>DASRCS010000281.1:0-22193 GCA_035652995.1 Pyrinomonadaceae bacterium | reverse complement strand
CGGCCTCGACAGCCTTCACCGGATTGACTTCAGTGACAACGACGTTAGCGCCAAGCCCGCGCGCGCGCATCGCGACCCCTTTGCCGCACCAGCCGTAGCCGACGACGACAATCGTTCTTCCGGCGAGGAGAATGTTCGTGGCGCGTATGATGCCGTCAATCGTTGATTGGCCCGTGCCGTACCTGTTGTCGAAGAAGTGCTTCGTCTGTGCGTCGTTGACGGCAATGGAGGGGAAGGAGAGTACTCCTGATTTCTCCATCGCGCGCAGGCGGACGATGCCGGTCGTTGTCTCTTCGGTCGTGCCTATGATGTCCGGCACCTGTTCCTGCCTCTCTTTAATGAGGCTTGCGACGACATCGGAGCCGTCGTCAATTATCACCTGCGGCTTGAAATCGAGCGCCCTTCGGACGTGTCTGTTGTACGTCTCCGTGGACTCGCCCTTGATTGCGAAGACGGGGACACCCCAGTCGGAGACGAGTGAGGCGGCGACATCGTCCTGCGTTGAGAGGGGATTTGAAGCAATCAAGAGAGCCTCTGCGCCGCCGGCTTGCAGAGTTCGGACGAGGTTTGCTGTCTCCGTCGTGACGTGTGCGCACGCAACCAGCCGTATGCCTTCGAGAGGTCTCTCGCTCAGGAATTTTTCTCGGATCAGGCTCAGGACCTGCATCTCGCGTTCGGCCCACTCGATCCTGCGCTTGCCCGCTTCCGCGAGGGCTAGGTCTTTTACGTCGAAATCGCCTGCGATTTGTGTGCTCATCTTCTGCCCTTTATTTTGAAGTCAAACTTTAACCCCTGCCGGGATCATACGGAGAAGGACTCTTATATCCCTGCGGATTCGCGTAAGGCTTGTGCCTTGTCGGTTAATTCCCATGAGAAGCCTTCTTCGTCCCTTCCGAAGTGGCCGTAAGCCGCGGTTTTTCTGTAGATTGGCTGTCTCAGCTTAAGGCTTTCGATGATGCCTTTAGGGGTGAGATGGAAATGCTGCCTAATGAGATTACCGAGTGCTGCTTCGCTGACGCGGCCCGTTCCCGCCGTGTCCACAAGTACGGAGACGGGGTCTGCCACTCCAATCGCGTAAGCTAGCTGTACGAGGCAGCGCTCTGCAAGCCCCGCGGCGACTATGTTCTTTGCGATGTATCGGGCCATGTAAGCGGCGGAGCGGTCAACTTTTGTCGGGTCTTTACCCGAGAAGGCGCCTCCGCCATGCGGGGCGTAACCGCCGTACGTATCCACGATAATCTTGCGCCCGGTTAGTCCTGCGTCGCCCTGAGGCCCGCCGACGACGAAACGCCCCGTGGGGTTGATGTGATATTTTGTTTTGTCGTCCCGCAGCTCTTTGGGGATGGTAGAGTAGATCACATGTTCGAGGATGTCTTCATGTAATTGCTCGCTAGTTACTTCGGGTGCGTGTTGAGTGGAGATTACCGCCGCGTCGATGCGTGTCGG
This sequence comes from Pyrinomonadaceae bacterium, assembly GCA_035652995.1. Lineage (GTDB taxonomy): Bacteria > Acidobacteriota > Blastocatellia > Pyrinomonadales > Pyrinomonadaceae > QHXN01. The sequence continues at coordinate 20,747 of DASRCS010000281.1, read as the reverse complement.
GCGGCCATCCCTATATTCGACTGTAACCTGAGATTTTCCATCGGGGCGCAGGTAAGGGAGGTCGCCTGAGCGCCGGGCTTCGGATAGTTTTCTGGAGAGCTTGTGTGCCATCTGGATCGGCAACGGCATCAGCTCCGCCGTCTCGTTACAGGCGAAGCCGAACATCAATCCCTGGTCGCCGGCCCCTCCCGTATCGACGCCCATTGCGATATCCGGTGACTGCTTATCAATTGCGGTGAGAACGGCGCACGTGTCGCAGTCGAACCCGAATTTAGCGCGCGTGTAACCGATTTCTCTAACGGTTTCACGTGCCACTCGTGAAAAGTCTATTTGGGCGCGGGTGGTAATTTCTCCTGCTACGACGATGAGACCTGTTGTGACTAAAGTCTCGCAAGCCACGCGGCTGCTCGTGTCGGAGGAGAGTGCGGAATCAAGAACCGCGTCCGAGATTTGGTCTGCGATCTTATCTGGGTGACCTTCTGTAACGGATTCAGAGGTGAAGAGGTAACTCCCGGAGTTGTTCAACAGTTTGTCTCCTTTAATTCTCGTCAATTCTTTCTCGGAGGGATTTTATGGTTAAAAGACCGCGTACTGTAGCAATCGGCAGCAATATCTGTCAAGCAGTAGTGAGCCAGATTTCTTATAAGGCGCTTGGCGTTTTGAATTATGCCCTTGGGTTACATAATATTCATTATCGGACACAACGTTGCTCTGGCTTCATATGTGCATGAAGAATCGAATTCTCTCCCTCGACACTTGCAAAAATAGATTGCCTTTCTTAAGAATATGTCTTGATGAACATAAGATTCGAGAATCAAACGAGCCGGACAAAACTTCCACGCAATACAGAAAAGATCATTGACAGTATTATAAATTCCATCCCGAAAGAGCACCTGCGCGGCGTTGAAAGATTAAGACTTGTAGATTCGATCAAAGACCCGCGCGCGCGCAGCATCGGAGTCAACTTACTTCCCGGACTCTATCACCCAAAGCAGGGTCCCAAATCAGCATGGATCGAGGTCTCCATAGACGCCCTGCTGCCCCAAAACGGCCCTGTCCATAAAAGACTGATTCCAAGGCTCTCGTTCAAGGCAAACCTGGCGACGGTCATATTCTCCCTCGTCGGCCAACACCATTTTTTGACGCTCCGCCACTCGGTTAAAAAGGGGCAGTTGGAATCCTCTATAAGACTCTATACTGAAAAACAGCTTAGAAAGTGGAATGAAGGAGAACACGGCTTTCGGACACGCCTGTTCAAGCCTGTGCAGCCAGTTTTTGAGCGCTGGGCGCGCGCGCTCCAGCGTAAAGCCAGGAAAGAGAGAAAGAAGACTTGAAGGAATGTCTTTAAGGCCAAGTCTGAAGACGCTCAATTTAGTTTAAGGAGAGTCTGTAACTGTCCCGAATGATCATTTCAAGCTTTAGTATGTTAGCGTATCTGAATCCCTCTCTCCTCTCTTCTATATGCGGCTCAAAACCTCTTCGCAGAGTCTCCCATACTCCAAAGCGCCCGATGACTGTGGCGCAAAAGAGAAGATTGATTCCCTATAAGCTGGTGCCTCTTCAAGGCGGACGCTCTTCGTAATAACCGTCTCAAAGAGCCGTTCTCCAAAGACGCCTTTTATCTGCTCGAACACTTCCCTCGCAAGAGTCGTCCGCTTGTCGAATAACGTGACCAAGACTCCAAGGATTTGAAGGTCTGCATTAGGTCGCGCCTTAACCTTCTCAATCGTCTCTAAAAGATCATCCGTCCCTTCAAGCGCATAAAACGAAGATTGAATCGGAATGATTACGTGGGATGATGCAACCAAGGCGTTAATGGTTATCAGACCCAACGTCGGCGGCGTGTCTATGAGAACCGTATCATACTTATCGCCCAGAGAGGCCAAGCGATCCTTCAGTCTAAACGGCGCGTCGAAATCGCCTACAAGCTTCGACTCAAGTTTAGCAAGACTGATCCTCGCCGGGACTATGTCTAAACCCTCAATCGCAGTCTTATAAATGTACGAAAAGATGTCCCTCTCCCCGTCAACCATCATGTCGTAGGCCGACGCCTGTATCTCTCTCGGGTCGAGAAAAGAGATCGAGCTGTTTCCCTGCGGGTCCAGATCAATTAAAAGCACTCTGCGACCGCAACGCGCAAAAGCAGCGGCGAGATTAATGGTGGTCGTCGTCTTCCCCACCCCGCCTTTCTGATTCGCGATTGCAATTATCGTCCTCAAATGTTTATGTTCCCGCCTCTGGATTATTCAGGCTACATCGGCAAGTCGCCCGCCTCCCCGATCACGTCAGGCCATTCGTCATCCGCCGCCGTCGTCTCCTCTTCCTCAGCGCCGGAGACTGTATTACGTGAAGCCCTTATGACTTCCTCGTTAACGTAAATCGGGCAGTCAACGCGCAGCGCAAGAGCTATCGCGTCGGACGGGCGTGCGTCAATCATCAAGGTCTCGCCTCCGCGCCCCTTCATCAGAATCTCCGCGAAGAAAGTGTTGTCGCGCAGCTCCGTGACCGTCACACGCTCCACGCTCACGCCCATCTCTAAAATGACGTTCCGAAGAAGGTCGTGCGTCATGGGCCTCTGCGGAGTGACCTTCTCGATTTCGAGCGCGATGGCGTTCGCCTCGTTCGCGCCGACCCAGATCGGCAGCATCGTGTCGCTGTTGACATCCTTGAGAATGATGATCGGCGTGCCGCTGCTCGGGTCCATCATCAAGCCCCTGATTTTCACCTCAATTTCCATGACTACCCTCGAACACTTCGCCTAAAGTACCCCTAAAGCTTCCCCGTACAGACTGTGAGACTTCAACTCGTCCACGCGCACCCGCACGATCTTACCGACCATGTCGCGCCCCCCTCGGAAGTTGACGACCTTGTTACAAGTCGTGTGCCCCGTCAGGTCGTCCGCAGACCTCGCGCTCAAGCCTTCGGCCAGAACCAAAACTTCCGCGCCCAGGAAATCAGTATAAATCTTTTGCTGAGCCGACGCCTGTAGTTTTTCGAGAGACTGAAAACGGTCTGTCTTTTCCGACTCTTCCACTGTGTCCGCGAGCTTGGCCGCGGGCGTCCCACGCCGCGCCGAATATTTGAAGATATACAGACCTTCAAATCCGCAGCGCTCGACAAGCCTCCGCGTGTCTTCAAACTCCTCGCGCGTCTCGCCCGGAAAGCCTACGATTATATCGCTCGTGAGCGAAATCCTTCGGCGCGCGCCTTTGATCGCCTCGACGTGTCTTATAAAATCTACAACCTTGTAGCCCCTGCGCATCGCCCGCAAGACTCGGTCACTACCAGACTGCACCGGTAGGTGAACCCAATTGCACAGATTTTCATTTTCATCGATGGCCTTCACGATGTCAGCGTGAAAGTCGCGCGGGAACGAAGTCGTGAACTTTATGCGCGGCATCCCGGTCGAGGCCACGGCGCGTAAGAGCCTTGAGAACGGCGTCGCGCCGGGGAATTTCTCCGGCCCGCCATCGTACTTCGGGCGATAACTGTTCACGTTCTGGCCGATCAGATGAATCTCTTTAAAGCCCTGCGCGAGCAGACTTCTAACCTCGCGTAGGATTTCAGTTGCCGCACGGCTCCGCTCGCGCCCGCGCGAATAAGGGACAATACAGTACGTGCAGAACTTGTTGCACCCCTCGATGATGGGCACGAAGGCGACCCGTGCGGAGTGTCGGAACGCCGGCTCCAAGTCGCCCTCAAACGGCGACCGGCGCTCGCCTAAGTCAAACGTCTTCCCTGCCACAGCCTTACGAATTAGCTGCGGGATTCTCTCGGTCGCGCCGGTGCCGGCGACAAATCCGACCGAAGGAGCGTAGTCAAATAATGCTTCGCCCTCAAGCTGTGCCACGCAGCCCATCAGACCGATCAGGGGCGCTTCGGCTCCGCGACTCCGCGCTATCTCCTCGACGCGGCGCAAAGCCTTCCTTTCAGCCTTCTCTCTGACCGAGCAGGTGTTTATGATGACCACATCCGCAGAATCCGTGGAGGGCGCAAGCTTAAAACCATTTTTGCAAAGCGTTGACGCCGCGCGCTCGGAGTCAGAGACGTTCATCTGGCAGCCTAAAGTTTCTATATAGACACTCGTTTTTCTCACAACAACTCCGCAGACACTTAACTGAACGCCACTTCAAGTTCACAGATACCTGAATTTCTGATACCGCCTCGCGAGCCTTTCCCGCGGGTCCCACGAGAGGACTTCGTCTAAGGTCCTTCCCAATATACCATCTAGCAACCGCACTGTTTCATCCAGTGAAACGTGTGCGCCGCCTTCCGGCTCCGGCACTATCGCGTCAACGATCTTAAGCCTGAAAAGGTCTTCCGCCGTGAGGCGCAGTGACTCGGACGCACGCGGCGCTTCCGATGAATTCTTCCAAAGGATCGCGGCGCACCCCTCCGGCGAGATTACCGAATATATTGCATTCTCGAACATGAGCACCGCATCACCCACGCAGATCGCCAGCGCCCCGCCCGACCCCCCTTCACCGATCAAGACGTTGATAATTGGGACGGAGAGTGTCGCCATTTCGAAGATATTGTTCGCGATGGCCTCGGCCTGCCCGCGCTCCTCCGCATCAATGCCCGGATACGCCCCCGGCGTATCGATTAAGCTGATTATAGGGCGACCGAACTTCTCCGCATACCTCATCGCCCTCATGGCCTTTCTGTAGCCCTCGGGCTTTGGCATTCCGAAATTTCTGAAACGCCTTTGCTTTGTGTCGCGCCCCTTCTGTTGGCACACGACCATAACCTGCCGGCCTTTATAAAAGGCTGGACCGCATATCAGAGCAGCATCATCTGCGAATCTCCGGTCGCCATGAAGTTCGACAAATTCTTCAAAAATCCCTTCGATAATATCCAGCGCGTAGGGACGCTCGGGGTGACGGGCTGTTTTAACCCTGTCAATCGCACTGCCCTGGGATATTTTGCTCACATTTCCACCCTCAATATTTATCATTCAGCCTCCGCGAAAAAATCTCGACTGCGACAGCAAATAACCCACTTTCACCGCACAAGCCGCATCTCCGCTTAAGATAAGCGCTTGCTTAATTTCATTAAGCGCCGCATGGCCGATCTGACCAAGCAGTCTTCACTCCCACTCTATCGTACTAGGCGGCTTTGAGCTAATATCAAGGACAACGCGATTGATACCGCGAACCTCCGAAGTCAAACGCGACGAGATTCTAGCCAAAAGGTCATGCGGCAAGCGTGCCCAATCAGCCGTCATGCCGTCAGCACTCGTCACAGCCCGGATAGCAACGACCCTCTCGTATGTTCGAAAGTCCCCCATCACACCTACTGTGAAAATCGGCAAAAGGACCGGGAATGCTTGCCAAACGCTATGGTATAGATTTGCTAATTTTAATTCTTCGTCAATGATTCGGTCAGCCTCGCGTAGGATTTTAAGATTCCCAGGATTAACTTCACCAATAATCCTCACGGCCAATCCGGGGCCTGGGAAAGGGTGGCGGTCCAGAAATTCATCAGGTATGGACAGCTCCCGCCCGATCATTCGTACTTCATCTTTGAAAAGCTCCCGGAGCGGTTCAATAAGCTTTAGGCTCATCCGCTCGGGTAATCCCCCCACATTGTGATGGCTCTTTATCACAGCCGACGGGCCACGCACTGAAGTTGACTCGATCACATCTGGATAGAGCGTCCCCTGAACAAGGAATTTTACATTTCCGATTGCCTCCGCCTGCCTTTCAAAAGTTTCTATAAAAATTCTTCCGATAATACGCCTTTTCTCTTCCGGGTCAGTAACTCCTGCGAGCGCTTTTATGAATGCCGGCCCCTCGTCAACTCCTACAACATTAAGTCTCATTCTCTGCTCAAAGAGCGCAAGTGTCGTTTCAAATTCACCTTCTCTTAAAAGCCCCGTATTAACGAAAATACAGGTCTGACGATCCCCAATCGCCTCGTGTACTAATGTCGCCGCAACCGTTGAATCCACCCCCCCAGACAAACCGCAAATCACTCTTTCATAACCAACCGAAGCTCTAATTTGATTGATCTGCTCAGAGACTATAGCCTTCGGCGACCAGTCCGCATTCACATGACAAATGTGAAATAGAAAGTTTCGTAAAATCTGCCCGCCGAAAGGAGTGTGGGCCACCTCGGGATGAAACTGAACGCCGAATATGCGCCCGCTTAAATCCTCAAAAGCATTAAGCGCATCCGCAGTCTGAGCAATGACGCGGAATCCTGAAGGGATTTTAGTTACCTTGTCCCCGTGACTCATCCAGACGTCCATCTCACACGGGAGGCCTAGAAAAAGCAGGCTATCCGGCTCTGTTACGCTTAGGCGTGCGTACCCGTATTCCCTGTTTTCGGAAGGCACGACTTCGCCGCCCAACCCGGAAGCAATGGCTTGCAGGCCGTAGCAAATGCCGAGTATCGGGCAATCTGTTTTTTCGAGGATGTCGAAGGAAAGGTTCGGCGCATCTTTATCATAGACGGAGGCCGGGCCGCCTGACAAAATAATTCCTTTCGGGCGGCGTGATATTATCGTTTCGGCGGGCACATTAAAAGGCAGGATTTCACAGTACACCTGGGCCTCTCGGACTCGGCGAGCTATCAGTTGCGTGTACTGCGACCCGAAGTCCAAGATGATGATTGATTCATGCGTGCCGCTTTGGTTATCCAAGACCTATCTCCCACGGAATTGAAGTTTCGGAAATTTTCTTTTCAGAAATGCTTGAAAGTTTAAAGATCTATCACCTGTTTCCAACTTACAATAAATCCTGAGCAATGGCTGCCAATCATATTACTCCTGTGACTGCTGATACAGCGAAAATCTTTAAAAAGCTGCTGGCGATATTGCTTTCATTCGTATTTGTTCGAGCGGCCTCTGCCCAGGAAATCAACGGGCATGGACAACCGGCACTTGCGAAGCCCCTGCATCTCAACTGGCACGCCGAGATTAATAACCTTACTAACCTCGCGCCCGCCGCCAGCAACGGGAAGATATACGTGGCGCTCAATGCCGGCAGCGTCCTCTCTTTGAACGCTGCCGACGGTTCCTTATTATGGAAAAGCGACATCGGGGGAGAAGTATCTGCCTCTCTCGTTGCGGATACAAGGGGCGTCTATATCGCCTCTGCGACTCCCTCAACCCGCGACGGCTCATTTTATCAGGACACCGGCGCTTTACGAATTGTGGGGGCCGCCAGCGGCGTAACCATTTGGATGCGGACGCTTCCATCCCCCCTGCGGGGTGAAATCGTTTCAAATGAAACTACAGTGTTCGGATGTACCTCGGATGGGCATCTCTACGCGATAAAAAAAGAGGCCGGTGAGGTCGCGTGGGTCAAATCCAGCCCATCCGGTTTCATTCCTTCCCCGATTTTGAACGGGGAGAGGCTCTATATCTGCGACAAGGATGGAAATATTTTTTCAATAGACCCAAACACAGGCCAGACCCTCTGGCGTTATCGGACTCGCAAATCGCTTCGCACTCCGATCTCAATCAATGAAGGTATGCTCTATTCGGGTTCGAGCGACGGCTCCGTTTACGCCATCAACATGGCGACTCATCATTTGAGTTGGCGAGTGAGGACGGGGGCAGCCGTCCAATCCCTGCGACCGGCGGGCAAGTGTCTTTTAACGACGTCTCTCGATAATTTTGTATATTGTCTCTCCCCTGTGAATGGGGACAAGCTCTGGAAACGTCTGTTGGCCGGAAGGGTTGAGGCGCAGCCGCTGGTGCTCGGCGATGGCGTTCTTCTCTCACCTCTGTCTGGAGATGAGTGCGTAGTTTTAAGCCTTGAGGATGGAAGAGAGGTCAACAGCATCTTCGTCGGCGAGGACGGGAACAGCGGGACTTCCCCCCTCCTCCTCGGAGACTTTTTGCTGATCACTACACGGAAGGGCTTGTACGCATTCTCAAACGAAATAAAGAAGTCCGCCAATACCAGCGGCGACGACGCTCCGCCCTCTCGATAAAATGCCGGCGGCGATCAAACGTCGGCGGGTCGGCGCGGGCGGAACATCCCGACTCCATGTCCAAGCCTCCCGATCACCGTTACCCCGCCGCGCACGCGCGTGCCGGGACTTACAAGTATCTCAACCCCGAAAGGTAGAACCAGGTCCGTTCGCGAGCCGAATTTTATCAGGCCGAATCGCTCGCCGAGCGCGAGCGTGTCGCCCGGTCGCTTCCAGCAGACGATCCTTCGCGCCAGCACGCCGGCGATCTGCTTGCAGACGACGGTGATCTCCGCGCCCTTGATCGTCAGCGCGTTCTGCTCGTTCACGACGCTCGCGCTGTCCCTCGTGGCGCTCTTGAAAAGTCCCTTCGTGTAGGTCACGTCAACTACCGTCCCGGCAATCGGCGAACGATTGATGTGCACGTCGAAGGGTGAGAGGAAGATGCTCACGACCGTCGGGGATTCCGGGTCTTCGCGCGAGAGCTTTTCGACGCGCGTCACGCGACCGTCGGCGGGCGAGACGACTAGGCGCGCGTCCGTCGGCGCCTCGCGCCGTGGGTCTCTGAAGAAGTAGGCCATGAACGCCGCGAGCGCGAGCAAGGCCGCGCCCGTCGCCAGCAACACGCCCGACCCGAACATGAACCCCAACGCCGCAGCCGCGAGCGCGGCGACGAGCGGGACGACTACCCAGGGATAACCTTCTCTAACCATCTTCAACTCTTCAACAGCGAGAAAAATTATTCGGCCCCGTGACGGTCCCGAAACCGTCTAACGGAAAAGGGGGCGCTCATTTACTTGATGCGTCCCCCTTCGTTATATGTTCGAGCAAACGGCCCGCCCCGAAGCGTGCCGCCGCGCGCCTAGTGCGCCGCGCTATCCGCCTTCTGGTGCTTCAACATGATTGCCTGCATCTGATCTTTAACGGCCAGCTTCTTCTTCTTCAGAGTGACCTCTTCGAGCTGCTCCTCGTCGCTCGGGTACTGGAGCGAAGACAACTCGCTGAGTCGTTGCTCGTAGCGCCCGTGCTCGCGCGCGAGTTCGCGGAACTCCGGGTCAATCGCGATCAACTGCTCTTTCAGGCTCTCCGTGCTTGTGATTTCCATGGCGGGAAATTTCTCCTTTCAGATGCGTTGAGTGTTGCGTCATTTTTTTCGGCGGGCGTCCGTCGCCGCGCCGTGGCCGTTTCTTCTGTCGGAAAATGTTAGCCCAATTCGCAAACCGTATCAAGGGCGGGCCGCGAGAGGTCTCGTCATGATGATCGCGTTCTCGACCGGCTCCTTGTAGTAGTTCCGGCGCTCGCCGACGGTCTCGAACCCCAGCCCGCGGTACATCGCCTGCGCGGCGACATTCCCCGCACGCACTTCGAGGACGGCGGCGAGCGCGCCGTGCCTCGCGCCCACTTCGAGCGCGTAGGCGAGCAGCGCGCGGCCAACCCCGCGCCTGCGCGACTCCGTGCGGACGCCGATGTTGTTTATGTGCAGCTCGTCGGCGCTCACGCGCGCGGCGATGTAGCCGACCACGCGTCTTCCGGTCTGCACGTCCGGCCTCTCCCGACGTGCGACGAGCATGATCGCTTCCGGCTTCGTCAGCTCGGAGCGATAGGCGTCCCAGCCCCACTGGCTGAGTCCCGTGGTCTCCTCGATCTCGACCACTTCGAGCAGGTCGTGTTCCGTCATCGACACGATGACGCAGCCGGCCTCACCGAGTTCGATCCTCAACCCCGCGCGTGACATTGTTCGTTCAGTTCCGCGTCCGAAGGCCTGACGTAGATCGCGCGCAAGCCCTCCGCGCTCTCCGACTCGCCCCTTGAAAATTTCATGCGCGCAATCGCCGCGACGCTCAACGCCAGAGCGTCCCCGACCGGCGCGACGACCCACTCGCCTGCGCCTGCGACGTAACGCTCGTCCTTCACGGACTTGAATTCAAAGCCGGACGCGACCGCGCCGTCCCGAATCAGCCCCTCGAATTTGTGCGCGCCTCCGCCGGCCCACTTCACCGCGCCGCCGAGACCCGCGACCCTTTCGATCAGGCGCGCAGGCCGGACGTGCGAAGGCTTTTCGCGCTCGACGATTACGCCGCCTGCGCCGACGCCGAGGATTTGTGCGAAGACTTCGCCGCGTCCCGCCGGAATCAAAGCGACCAGGCGCTCCGCCGGACGCGCCGCGTGCGCAATCGCGTGCAAAGTCTGGACGCCGACCGCGGGCTTGCCGAGAGTCATCGCCAGAGCCTTCGCCGTCGCGATCCCCGCGCGCAAGCCCGTAAAACTTCCCGGCCCGACGGCGGCGGCGAACAGGCCGACATCCTCCAACGCTACGGACGCCTGCTCGATTGCGCTCTCGATGTCGCCGAGGACGTTCGCCGAGCCGCCGTCGAACGCTTCGCGCGCGACGACGGAGAGGACGCGCTCGCCTCGAAGCAGCGCGACGCTTCTACGCTCCGTCGCGGTGTCCACGGCGAGCGTCAGCACGTCTTCACTTGTTACGGATGACATTCGCCTTACTCAACGCTCGGAAGTTGATAAGCGCAGACTGTAAAGTTAAATATGCCCACGTAAAATCATCGAGAGAATCAACGGCCCGCCGCGCTCGACCGAAACAACGTCGAACGCTTCACGCCGAAAATCGCCTTGTTTGACACGGCCTGTTTCGTCGCGCGATTATAGGCGTGGCGAGCAAATCAAATCAATTAAGAGTTTCGCCGGCTTTAAATTTCTGGTGTTTCGATGAGCCTGCGTGTTGGAATCCTGACGGGTGGCGGCGACTGCCCCGGCCTGAACGCAGTCATACGCGCCGTCGTCCGCCGCGCGATGCTCGAAGAGCAGGCCGAAGTCTTCGGCGTCAAGAACGGCTGGCGCGGGCTGATCGAAGACGACATTGAGATCATGACGCGCCAGGCCGTCAGCGGAATTCTCCCGCGCGGCGGGACCATCCTCGGCACCTCGCGCACGAACCCGCATCACGCCGAAGACTATCCCGAACGAATCAAGGCGACATGGACGCGGCACAATCTCGACGCGCTCATCGTCGTCGGCGGCGAGGGCACGCTCAGGGCCGCACGCGACATGTGGCGCGGGCACGGCCTTCAGATAGTCGGCGTGCCGAAGACGATTGACAACGACCTCGACGGGACAGACTTCCCCTTCGGCTTCGACACGGCGGTCAACACGGTGATGGAGGCGGTTGACCGGCTGCACTCGACCGCGGAGTCGCACCACCGCGTGATGGTCATCGAAGTGATGGGCCGCCACGCCGGTTGGATCGCGGCATACGGCGGCATCGCGGGCGGCGCTGACGTGATACTCGTGCCCGAACACCCGTTCCGAATCTCGCGCGTCTGCGACCTGCTGCGGCTTCGGGAGCAGCAGGGCAGCCCCTTCTCCATCATCGTCATCGCGGAGGACGCGCACCCTCACGAGTCGGAAGACTTCCTCGACGAGTCGGCGAAGGCCGAGATTTACCGGCGCGGTCGCCTCGGCGGCATAGGCTTCTATCTCGCCCGCGAGATCGAGAGCCGCACCGGCATTGACACGCGCCACGCGAACCTCGGATATGTCCAGCGCGGCGGCTCGCCCTCGGCCTTCGACCGCGTCCTCGCGACGCGCTTCGGCGTCAAAGCCTTCGAGCTTGTGCTCGAACAGCAGTGGGGCCAGATGGTCGCGCTCCGCGGCAACAAGGTGGTCTTAGTCCCGCTCGACGAAGCGGTACGCAAAATCAAGTCGCTCGACGAAGAGATTTATCACGTCGCCGAAGTCTTTTTCGGATAAAAGCAGTGACGAGTGACGAGCTAAGGCAAGCTCTCCGGCTCGTCACTCGTCACTCGTCACTGCTTTTTTCTTCTGCGATCTTTTCCTTGATCTGAGCCTCGACCTTCTCGCTCTTGATGTCGAGACGCAGACGGTTGTAGAGGCTCATGTACTGGTTGGCGACCCAGACGAGCGCGAAGCCCGCGACGAGGTAGCCGCGCCAGTCTTCGTAGATGAGTTTATAGCGTGTGACGAAGAGGAAGATTATCGTCACGTAGTGACTGAAGCAGTATTCGCACGTGAACAGGTAGAAGAATTTTCGCTGGTACCAGCGTCGGCACTCGCGACTCTTGCTGGCGCAGTATTCGCGCGGCTCGCGGAAGACCTCCTCGTGCGTCACAGTCCACGCGACGCAGGCGATTGGCACCGCCAGTAGAAACAGGACGACGATCTGTTCACCCAGACTCATCAAGGAATGTCACCGCCCCTCACTCCGAGGCCCAAGCCGCACACTCTCATAGAACGCTGTCACGGTTTTATTCCGAAGCGGTTGGAAAATTCTGCGCCGCCGCGCTAGCCGCGGCGCGTGCCGAAAACGAGCGCCATCTTCCGTGCCTTTACGAACCGTCTGTGATAGCTTTTACGCGCGAACCTGCGGCGGGAGCGTTTCCCTTCTCACGCAGGACTCTTGACCGATGACGACGAACACAACGCTCACGCCGATGCTGCGGCAGTATCAGGAGTTGAAGCGGCAACACCCCGGCACGCTCCTCTTCTTCCGGCTCGGAGACTTCTACGAACTCTTCTTCGAGGACGCGATCACGGGCGCGCGCGCGCTCGAAATAACTCTGACCGCGCGGCACAAGGAGCGCGGCCAGCCCATCCCGATGTGCGGCGTCCCGCACCACTCCGTCGCGGGGCACGTCGCGCGGCTCATACGCAAAGGCTACCGCGTCGCCATCTGCGAGCAGACGGAGGACCCTTCGAAGGCTAAGAAGCTCGTGCGGCGCGAGGTCGTGCGCGTCATCACGCCGGGGACAGCCGTTGACCCGAACCTCGTCGAGGCGAAGGAATCGGTCTTCCTCGCCGCGGTCTGCGGTGCGGGCGACACATACGGCGCGGCCTTCCTCGACCTCTCGACGGGCGAGTTTCGCGCGACCGAGTTGAGCGGCGACGGCGCTTGGGCGCGCTTGCGCTCGGACATGGACTCTTACTCCGCGCGCGAACTCCTCTTCCCCGCCTCGCTCGCGCCGCTCGTCAAAGACTCATTCTCAGATCACGGCGCGCACAAGACTCTTCTCCCGCTCGACAACGAGCCGCAAACAGAAGTCGCGCCAGCCGCGCGCATCATGCCCGCCGAGCACGCCGCGACGGCGGGCGTCGGCGTAGCGCTCACGCCTCTGGACGATTGGCTCTGGGAGCCGACCTCCTGCGCTTCGCTCCTGCTCGAACAGTTCGGCGCGCGCACGCTCGAAGGCTACGGGCTGGCGGGCAAGATCGCCGCGGTCAGCGCCGCGGGCGCGTGCCTTCGCTACGCGCGCGAGACTCAGCGCGCCGCGGCGGCTCACGTCACGGACATAAACTTCTACGAGACGCACGAGCACCTCGTCCTCGACTCAGTCACCTGCCGCAACCTCGAACTCGTCGAATCGCAGGGCCAGTCGGGGCGCGGAGCTTCCCTTCTCGACGTTCTCGACGCAACGGTGACGGGCATGGGCGCGCGTCTGCTCCGCTCTTGGCTCCTGCGCCCTTCAGTCCGTCGCGGCGAGATCGAGTCGCGCCACTCCGCGGTCGAAGAGCTGCAACGCTCGCAGATGCGCCGCGACCGCGTCCGCTCGCAACTCAAAGATGTCTCCGACCTCGAACGACTGACGGGCCGAATCAACCTCGGCACCGCGACCCCGCGCGACCTCGTCGCGCTCAGACGTTCTCTGGATCAAGTCCCGCACATCCGTCAGGCGTTATCGGACGCAGAATCCTCCCTGCTCCAAATCATCGCAGAGAACGCGGACGAGTTGCCGGACGTGCGCGAACTCGTCGCGCGCGCTTTGAGCGACGACCCGCCCTTGAACTTCGGCGAGGGCGGAATCGTCCGCGCGGGCTTCGACGCGGAACTCGACGAGCTTCGCTCGATCAGCGGCGACGCGAAGCGAACCATCGCCGCGCTCGAAGCGCGCGAGCGCGCGCGCTCCGGCATACAGAGTCTCCGCGTGCGCTTCAACAACGTCTTCGGCTACTTCATCGAGGTCTCGAAGTCCGGCGCGGCGCGCGTGCCCGCCGACTACGAGCGCAGGCAGACGCTCGCCAACGCCGAGCGCTACACGACGCCGGAGTTGAAGGAGTGGGAGCAGAAGGTTCTCGGCGCGGAAGGCCGCATACTCGAAATCGAGACGCGCGTCTTCGGCGAGATACGCGCAGAGGTCGCGCGCGAGACGCGAAGGCTGCAAGCGACCGCGCGTGCGCTCTCGATGCTCGACGCATTTGCGTCGCTCGCGGAGGTCGCCGCGCGCAGGCGTTACCGAAGGCCGCTCATGCACGACGGCGACGAGTTGGAGATCAAGTCGGGCCGCCACCCAGTCATCGAGGCCATCGGCGACGCGACGTTCGTCCCGAACGACCTCTACATGAACAACTCCACAGACCGCCTGCTCATCATCACGGGGCCGAACATGGGCGGCAAGTCAACGCTTCTGCGTCAGACGGCGCTCATCTGCCTGTTGGCGCAGATGGGTTCGTTCGTCCCTGCGGAGCACGCGCGGCTTCCTGTGCTGGATCGCATCTGGACGCGCGTCGGCGCTTCGGACGATCTCGCGCGCGGGCGCTCGACCTTCATGGTCGAGATGACGGAGACGGCGGCGATACTCCACAACGCGACCCCGCGCTCGCTCGTCCTGCTCGACGAGATCGGGCGCGGCACTGCGACCTTCGACGGCCTCTCAATCGCGTGGGCCGTCGCCGAGCACCTGCACGACTCGCCGGAGCACGCGGCGAAGACACTGTTTGCGACCCACTACCACGAGTTGACGGAACTCGCCGAGCGTCTGCCGGGCGCGCAGAACTACCGCATCCGCGTCGCCGAGCGCGACGGCGAAGTCATCTTCCTCTACCGAATTGAGCGCGGTCGCGCGTCGAAATCTTACGGCATCGAGGTCGCGCGGCTCGCCGGGCTTCCGCCGTCGGTTCTCTCCCGCGCGCGCGAAGTTTTGTCGAGGCTGGAGCGCTACGAGTTGGACGTGTTCGAGGACGAGGGCGCGTCGGTCGAGCATTCCGATGCCGCGACGAAAACAAAGGCCGCGGCGAAGGGCGACGGCGACGCGCTTGAGCGCGCCGCGTCGCGAACGCGGCGTCAGGCTGTCGCGGCCAGGCTCTCGCTCTTCGACGCGGCGAACGAGAGTCTCCTTGACGAGCTTCGAGGCGTTGATGTAGAAACCCTTTCGGAGGCCGAAGCGCGCCAACTCCTTCTCGGATTGAAGAACAGAATCGTTTAATTCATGTCAGACTTTCAAACCCTTCGCTCGCTCCCCCTCGAACAGCAAATCGGACAACTGCTCTACATCGGCCTTCCGGGCACGCAGCTCGACGATGAAGCGCGTGCGCTCGTCGAGCATGTCTCGCCCGGCGGCGTCATCGTCTTCGGGCGAAACGTCGCCGCGCCGGAACAACTGCGCGGGCTGCTCGACGGCGTGCGCGAGATGTCCCCGGTCGAGCCGCTCTTCGGCATTGACCAGGAGGGCGGACTGGTTGACCGCCTGCGGAAAATCTTTACGCCGAGTCCCGCGGCGCGCGTCATCCGGCAGCACGGCGACCTCGCGGGCGCGCGCACGCACGGTCGCGTCACGGGCGAGGTCTTGCGGCTGCTCGGCTTCAACATGAACTTCGCGCCCGTCATGTCCATCATGACGGAAGACCGCGACCTGCTCTCGAACGGACTCTACTCGCGCTCCTACGGTCGCTCGCCCGGCGAAGTCCTCGGCTACACGATGGTTTACTTGCGCGGCCTGCAAGGCACGGGCCTGCTCGGATGCGCGAAACACTTCCCCGGCATCGGCGCGGGCGAGGTTGACACGCACGACGAGATGGCCGTCATACACCTCTCGCACGACGACCTCATCGCGCAAGACCTCGCGCCCTACATCGAGCTGTTCCAGCGCGAGGACAACATGGTCAGGGCCGTCATGGTCAGCCACGGGGGGTTCCCGAACATAGACATTCATCGCGGCATCGCGGGCGGACGCCTCGTCCCCGCGTCCATCAACCCCAGCATCGTCACAGACCTCCTGCGCGACGAACTCGGCTTCAAGGGACTCGTCGTCACCGACGACCTTGAGATGGGCGCAATCGCGAAGCACAGCGAGATAGAGGATGCCGCCCTGCGCGCGATTCTCGCGGGCGAGGACATGCTGCTCGTCTGCGCGAAGCCGGAGATCATCCGCCGCGCCTACGACTCCCTACTGAAGGCCGCGCGCGAAGGCTCGCTCACGACCGAGCGCATCGAGGCGTCGCTGCAACGCATCGCGACCTTCAAAGCGATGGCCGAGCCGCCGCCGCCATTCGACCCAAAAAAGTATCAGGAGCTTTCGATGGAAGTCGCGGCGCTCAACCGCAAGTTGAATTACGTTTACGGAGGGAAACTCTGATGCCGTTGACGCCGACCCGGAAAGTCGCCTCCGCCGCGCTCGCGCTCGTCGTCGCGGCCACGCTGCTTCTCGCGGGCTGTCGCGGCGGGGGCGGCTCGCAGTTCGTCACCATCCTCGACGCGAACCCCGCGACGCTCGACCCGCTCGACAGCACCGACGCCGCGAGCGAACGCATCCGGCAGCTGGTCTTCAACTCGCTGCTCAAGAAGAACGAGAAGTTCGAGTACGTCGGCGACCTCGCGACCGACTACCAGATTTCGGACGACGGCAAGACAGTCACCTTCAAGCTCCACGACGGAGTCCGCTTCCAGGACGGCAAGCCGCTCACCTCGGCGGACGCGAAATACACGCTCGACACGCTGCTCGCCTCGAACAAGACCGCCACGCCCTTGAAGAAGGCCGCGCCGTTTTTCGAGACGGCGACGGCGGGCGGCGCGCTGGCGAACGCTAACGCGAACTCAGGCGCGCAAGCCGGCGCGAACAACTCAGGCGCGCAGCCTTACGTCACTTCGGTCGAAGCGCCCGACCCTCTGACCCTCATCATACGTCTCCGCAAGCCCTGGACTTCGCTGCTCGGCAACCTCGTCTCCGTCCCCGTCATCCCGCAGGGGAGCGCCGACTCGCAGAAGTCGCACCCGGTCGGCTCAGGCCCCTTCAAGTTCGTCAACTACGATGAGTCGCAGCAGATCGTTGACCTCGCGGCCTTCGACGGCTACTGGCAGGGCGCGCCGCAGATCAAGGAGCTTCGCGTGCGCGCCATTCTCGACGCGAACACCTTGCAGGCCGAGTTGCAGAGCGGGCACGTTGACCTCGCGAGCGGCGCGTCGAACCTCTCGCCCGACTCGTACAAGTTCTTAGGCCAGGACTCGAACCTCCAGGTCAAGCAGTTCCCCGGCGCGAACGTCACGTACCTCGGGTTCAACTGCGAGCACCCGCCGCTCGACAACCCGAAGGTGCGTCAGGCAATCGCCTACGCGATTGACCGCGGGTCAATCGTGCGCGACCTCCTGCTCGGCCAGGCGCGCATCGCAAACTCCATCCTGCCCGAAAGCTCCTGGGCATACGACGCGGGGCAGGCGTACAACTACGACCCCGCGCGCGCGAAGCAACTGCTCGACGAGGCCGGCTTCCGCGACCCCGACGGCGACGGCCCGCAGATGCGTTTTCAGAAACCGATCTCGTTCAAAATCTCCGCGGGCAACGCCGCCGTCAGCCAGTACGCCGGAGTGATTCAGAACTCGCTCAAGTCAATCGGCGTCCCCGTCGAGATCGAGACGCTCGAGACGGCGACGCTCATACAGCAGTTGCGTGAGGGGCAGTACGACATGGGGACGCTGCGCTGGGTGGGCGGCAACCAGGACCCGGTTTTCCTCCACGACATTTTTTACAGCGGCGAGATTCCCGCGCCGCAACGCAAGTACGGCCAGAACCGCAACCGCTACCGGAGCGCAGATTTCGACCGTGTGATTGACGAGGCCGTCAGCACGCTCGACCGCGCGAAGGCGAAGACGCTCTACGCGCAGGCGCAGCAGATCGTCAGCCGCGACCTCCCGATGCTCCCACTGTGGTACCCGGACATCGTGGTCGTCGCGCGCAAGGGCGTCGAGAACATACAGGTTGACCCCAGCAACGATTACAGCTTCCTTCGCAACGTGACGGTTCAGAAGTGAGCGGGCGTCGCAGGCTCGAACAGGGGCAAGCTTTATTTGCTCAGGCTGAGGTGTGGCCCGTGTTGAAGTCGCGCTCAGCTCAGAGTCACGTCGATTGACTTCAGAGCCTGCTCGATCTCTTCGCGCTTGACGACGCCTTCGCGAATCAGGCGCGGGCGCTCGCCGCTCACGTCGAGCACCGTGGAAGGCAGTTCCGTGCGCGCCGCGCCGCCGTCAATCACGAGCGCAAGCCCGCGCGGAAAGAAGCGTGCGACTTCATCCACCGTCCGCGCTGGCGGCTCCCCCGCCGAATTCGCGCTCGTGGCCGTGAGCACGCCCCCGCAGGCGCGCACGATTTCGCGCGCCTCCTCGTCGTCGGGCAGGCGCACGCCGACCGTGCCCGTCCCCGCCGTCAGTAACTCCGGCACTTCCGCGCGCGCCTCCGCCACGAGAGTCAGCGCGCCGGGCCAGAGCCGCGCGGCCAGAGCGTCGAAGGCTTGCGTCCTTCGCGCGAGAAGACGTTCGGCGACTTCCGAGTCGCTGACGAGGACGAGAATCGGCTTGCCGTCGCGCCCCTTCAGTTCGTTTATCGCTTCGAGCGCCGCGGCGTTGAAAGGGTCTGCGCCGACGCCGTAGAAGGTGTCCGTGCGAAAAGCGACGAGGCCGCCCGCGGCAACAATCTCCGCCGCGCGCTCGCGCGTCGCCACGCTGTCAGGATAAATTAACAAGTCCGCAGAACCTCCCGCGAGATGTTAGCAGAGGCGCGCAAACATTTCCCGCGCGTGAGGCAAACGACATTCACTCGGACGTGGGCGATTTGATCGAAGGCCGACGACGGCTGTTTGATTCGCGCTCCGGCGATGACTGAACTGACGAGAAGATTTCTGAGAGCAGCGAGCCTGCCGCCGCGCGCGGCAAGGCTCGCACTCGGCCAGCCGACCGCCGCGCTTCTCGCGCTGAGGATGGCCTTCTGGGTCGTCGCGCTCACGGCATTCGTCAGGCTTCTTCCGCTGCCGCGCGCGCTCGGCCTCGTCGTGTTGCGAGTCCGGCACACGCGAGCCGTCAATCCTTCAGACGTGCAGCAGAGGCTCGCGCGCGTACTCGACTCTCTGCTCGCCGCCGACTTTCTCGTCTTCACGCCGACGTGCTGGAAGCGCGCGCCCGTCCTTCAACGCTTCCTCGCGCTCGAAGGCATCGAGACGCGCGTCGTCTTCGGCGTGCGTCTCGCGGGCGAAGACGCCCTGAGCGGTCACGCGTGGCTTGAGGCCGAAGGCAGGGCAATACTCGAAAAGGACGAGCCGGACTACGTCGTCACCTACCGCTTCCCTTCCTGATTCAACGCTTCGACATTCGCGGCCTGCGGCTCCCGTCGAGACTCACGCGCCGCTGCCGCCGCGCGTCGAAACCACGCGAAGCGCTTGAGCTTTCCCGCGACCGCCGGCCAGTCAACATAGGTCAGGTACATCGCGAGGTGGTAGGGGAAAAAGACGTTCATCAAAAAGAGCGTCGAGACGTGGAACACTACGCCCGCGGCGAGAATCACTCGGCGCGCGAGCCGCGAAAAAATCGCGAGCGGGAACGCAAGCTCCCAAAGAAGAATGAGGCCGACGGCAAACGGCATGAGCGCGCGCACACGCGGCAGCAGGAACGCGAGTTTGAAATGCGTGTCGTGCAGGTTGTCGAGCGAGTGCATGATGGCGAGCGTCGGCAGGTTGTCCGCGCCGAAATAGCTCAAGCCCGCGACGCGCAGCTTGATGAGCGCGGCGCTGAAGTAAGACCACGCGAGCAGCGCGCGCGCGAGCAGAATCGGATAACCGTAAGCGAAAGCGGGCTTGCGCCCGACGCCGCCGCGCAAACGGCGGTCAAACGAAAAGGCGTCGCCGCACGGCGCGAAGGCCAGGACGATGAGGATGTAAACCGCCGGCATCTCGTCGTGGTTGAAGTGGCCGAAACTCCGCAGCAGCCCTTCGTAAAAAAGGAAGAGGAACGCCGAAGACTTCGTCGCAACTCCCGTCAGGAATCCGAACGTCGCGGAGGCGAGCGAGGCCACGAGCAGACACTTGAGCGCGAACATCCCCGCCGGTGTGAGCAGCGCGTCGTAGAACCGCCAGGAGAAGATTTGCATCACGCCCGTCGGGCGCAGGACTGTCGCGGGCAGGCGACCGAGGTCTGTGAAGGACGTGAAGAGTATCTCGCACAGGACGAAGCCGCAGACGCCCGCGCGCATCATGCCGAGCGCCGCCGCGTCCGTCGGCACGAGCCGCTTTAAAGTTCCGCTCTCCACGACTCGATGAAGTGTTCGTAATCGCCGTAACCCTTGCCTTCCCACCTGTACTCGTCGAGCCTGACGGCGCGCAGGCGTAGCGTGGAAGACGCGGGGAGGCGCGAGTTGTAGATCGTGCCCCACGCACGCAAGAGGTCTTGGAGTCGCGCGCCGCGCGGGAGTTTTTCCGCGCCGCCCGCCGAGACCGTCAACGCGACGTTCGACGGGTGCGGCGAAGGAATCGTGAAGCTGCCGTTCTCGACCGTCGCCGCGACGAGGCTCCACGCGCGCCCCGCGAGCGCGTCGGTCAACTCGGCGGGCGGGAGATCGAACGTCTCGCCCGCGACCGTCTCGCCGCGCATGACGTAGTAAGTCCTTCCGGCTTGCAGGTCGCCGCCGGCCATCATCTCGGTCGAGGCGGCGAAGGGGTAGAGGTTTCTTACAGAGGCGAAGGCGAAGAGCAGCGGGGCGAAGAGGGCGACGGTGAGCGCGGCGTACCGGAATCGCAGGCGACGCTCGCTCGCGTCGCTT
>DASRCS010000280.1:0-18123 GCA_035652995.1 Pyrinomonadaceae bacterium | reverse complement strand
GGCCCAGAACCGCGAGCTTCTGCGAGTCAAGCTCGGCGATGGTGCTCTTGTCTTCGAGGTTGACGAAGACGTGGCCGCGCCCGTCGGAGGTCGCGAACTCGGGCTTGCCGCCGAGCGCGACGGTGCCGGCGACCGTGTCGGTCTTCGCGTCAATCGCGGTCGCGTCGTCGCTCCTGCCGTTCAGGGTCAGGACGCGCTTCGACGCCGGGTCGTAGATGATCGAGTCGGGGTTCTGGCCGACGGGAATCTGCTTCAAGACCTTCAAGGTCTTCGCGTCGAAGACCGTGACGGTGTTCGCGCGACCGTTGCTCGTGTAGCCCTTGCCGAACTCGTCGGCGATGGCGACGCCGTGGACGCCCTGCGTGTCGGGGATGTCGCCGACGACCGCGCCGGTGTCGGCGTCAACGACCATGACGTGCGTCGAGCGCGAGATGAAGACGCGGTTGCCCTTCGCGTCGAAAGTGATGTAGTCCCAGCCGCCCTCGCCGCCGAGCTTGTACTTGTTGACGACGTGGTAGCCCGACGGCGTTTGCGCGAGAGCGGCGCTAGCGAAGGCGAGAAGAAGACAGGCGAACAGAAAGAGACGGATGATTGAGCGCATCGTTTGACCTCCTGAAGAGCTGAGTTGACGTTCTCGTTGCGGCGAGACCCCCGCGGCCTGCGCGTCCTTTGCGGATAAAGTAAGTATCACTTAACCGCGAAGGTCGCAAAGGGTTTCGCCGGAGGCCGCGAAGAAATTTACTCGAACCTCCGGCGCGCGAGGTCGCGGCGCAGCATCGCGTAGATCGTCGGCGTGACGACGAGCGAGAGCAGGAGCGCGACCGCCAGCCCGCCGATGACCGCGATGGCGAGCGGCTGCAAAAGCTCCGCGCCCGCGCCGATGGCGAGCGCGAGCGGGAGCATTCCGAGTATCGCCGCGAGCGAAGTCATCAGGACGGGCCGGAACCTTCTGCGGCCCGAACGCAGCAGCGCCTCGCGCAGAGTGTCGCCCGCGGCCAAGTGCTCTTCGACCGCGTCGAGCATCAGGATGCCGTTCTTCGCCACGATGCCGACGACCATGATCATGCCCATCAGGCTCACGACGTTGAGCGTCTTGCCGGTGACGAGGAGTCCGAGCAGCACGCCGCCCAAGGCCAGCACCGCGCCGGAGACGATGGCGACCGGGTGCGCGAAGGAGCGGAACTCGATGAGCAGCGTGATGAAGACGAGCACGACGGCGAGGACGAGCGAGAGCGCGAGTTCGCGGAAGGACGACTGCTGCTCCTGGTAGAGTCCGCCGTACTCGATGGTCATGCCCGGCGGCAGCTTCACGTTCGCGGCGATCTGCGACTTGATCTGCGAGATGGCCGTGCCGAGGTCAACCCCTTCGAGCCGCGCGGTGACCGCGACGTACTGGCGCAGTCCGTCGCGGTCAATCTCCGTCTGCCCCTTGTCGTAGTCAATGTCGGCGACCTGTTCGAGCCGGAAGAGATTGCCCGAAGACGAGCGCACCTGAAGCGCGCGCAGGGCGTCGAGCGACGTACGCACCTGCGCGGGGAAGATGACGCGCACGTTGATGAGCCGCCCCTGTTGCAGGATGGATGACGACGTGTCGCCCGACATCGCGGTCGTCACCGCCGCGGCCACGTCCGAAGCGTTGACGCCGAGGCGCGCGGCGCGCTCCGGGTCAATGCGGAAGGTGACGGCGGGGCCGCTGACGATGACGCCGTTCGACGTGTCAACGATGCCCTTGATCTTACTGATCGTCTCTTCGACCTCGTCGGCCTTCGCGTCGAGCGCCGCCGCGTCCTCGCTGAAGAGCTTGATCTCGATTGGCGAGGGCGAGCCGGTGAGGTCGTTGACGAGGTCTATGAGGATGCCGGCGAAGTCCACGGACTGGAACGCAGGCTCGGACTCCTCGATTCTCTTTCGCAGCTCGGCGATGACTTCTTCGGTCGGGCGCTCGTGGCCGGGCTTGAGCTTGACGAGGAAGTCGCCCGTGTTCGGCTCGGTGATCGAGAGTCCGAGTTGGAGGCCCGTGCGGCGCGAGTAGCTCTCGACTTCGGGCGTGCTCATCAGCATCTGCTCGACGTGGCGCAGCATCCGGTCTGTCTCTTCGAGCGACGCCCCGGCGGGCGTGTAGTAGTCGAGGACGAACGCGCTCTCGTCGAACTCCGGCAGGAACTCCGAGCCGAGCTTTTTATAGACGAGGTAGGAGCCGGCAAGCACGCACGCCATGATGACGAGGACGAGCCAGCGGTTGTCGAGCGCGTGGCCGAGAACCCACTCGTAGCGCGCGATGACGGCGCGGAGGAAGCGCCCCTGCTCGCGCTCCTCCTCGTCCTCTTCGGCGCGCATCTCGCTCTCGTACAGGCCGGGCGGCGGGCCTTCTTCCGCGTCGCCGCCCTTCCGCTTCGCCTTCACGAACCGCTCGGCCAGCACGGGCGTGAACGAGAGCGCGAGGACGAGCGACGTGAGCAGCGCGACGGCCATCGTCAGCGCGAGCGAGCGGAAGAAGACGCCCGTGACGCCCGTCAAAATCGTCAGCGGCAGGAAGACGACGACGGGCGTGACGGTCGAGCCGATGATCGGGACGGTGATCTCGGAGATCGCGCTCTGCACGGCCTCGCGCCTGCCTTGCCCGCGCGAGAGGTGCGTGTAGATGTTCTCGACGACGACGATGGCGTCGTCAATCACCAGCCCTATCGCCGCCGCCACGCCGCCCAGAGTCATCAGGTCGAACGAGAGTCCGACGAGCCACATCGCGAGGAACGTGACGAGGATGGTGACGGGGATGACGAGGATGGCGACGAAGGTCGTGCCCCAGTTGCGCAAGAAGACGTAGAGGATGACGACCGAGAGCAGAAGGCCGATCAAGATCGCGTCGCGCACCGACTTCATCGCCTCGCGCACGAGGAGCGACTGGTCGTAGAAGGTCGCGACGCGCACGTCCTTCGGCAGTTGCGGGCGCACGGCGGCGAGTTCCGCCTTCACCTCGTCAACGACCGTGACGGTGTTTGCGTCCGGCTGGCGGTTGACGTTCACGAGCACCGCGGGCTTCCCGTCGGCGGTGACGATTGTGTACTGCGGCTCGAAGCCCTGCCCGACGGTCGCCACGTCTTCGAGCTTGACCGGAGCGTTGTTCACCGTCGCGACGACGATTGAGTTGAGCTGGTCGGGAGTGGTGGCCTGGCCGCTGACGAGCGCGAGTTCGAGCTGGTGGTTCTCTTCGATGAGTCCGGGGCTGGCGATGACGTTCGAGTTCTTGACCGCGTCAACGACCTGCTGGATCGAGACGCCGTGCGCGGCGAGTCGTTCGGGGTCAATCGTCGCCTGGTACTCGCGCACCTTGCCGCCCGCGACGGCGACCGTCGCGACGCCCGCGAGCCGCGCGAGGCGTGGCCGGACGACGAGGTTGGCGATGTCGCGCAGAGAGGCCGGGTCGCGCGTCTCCGAAGTGAGGCTGTAGCCGGCGACGGGGAAGACGGCGAAGGTCAGACGGTCAACGCGTCGAATCTCGGCGGTCGGCGGGAGCTGCGAGGTCAGTTGCGAGAGACGCGCCTGCACGAGTTGGAGCGACTGCGTGATGTCAACGCCCCAGTCGAAGAAGAGGTCAACCTCGCACGAGCCGCGCTGCGTCGTCGAGCGGATGCGGTTGATGGAGGGGATGCCGTTCATCGCCTCCTCGACGGGGCGCGTCACCGAGACGAGCGTCTGCTGCGCCGGAACGACGCCGTTGTCAATGATGATGACGATGCGCGGGAAGTCGGTCGAGGGGAAGATGGCGATGGGCAGACGCCACGCGGCGTAGAGGCCCGCGGCGCACAGCAGCGCGATGACCACGAGCACCGCGCGCTTCTGCTCGGAGATGAGACCGGCAAGCGTCATGGCTCGTCCTTTTGCTCGCCGCCGCCCTTGGCCTTGTCGCCCTTGTTGTCTTCGTCGTCCTTGTTCCCCTTGTCGTCTTTGCTGTCCTTGTCCTCGTCGCCCTTCTTCTCTTCGTCACCCTCTTTCGCGACCTCGACCTTCGTGCCGTCGGGCAGGGCGTAGTTGCCCTCGATGACGACGGTCTCGCCGCCTTCGAGGCCGGAAGTGATCTCCACACGGTCGGCGGTGCGGATGCCGACCGTGACCTTCGTCTCGTGCGCGACCGACTTGTCGTCAACGACCATCACCGTGCCCTCGTCGGCGTTCGTCGCGTCGAGCGTGACGGCGGACGCGGGGACGACCACCGCGCCCTGCTTCGAGTTCGCGCTGACCGTCACCTGCGCCGCGCCGTTCACGCGCAGGCGGCCCGCGCCGTTCTCAAGCGTGACCCAGACTTCGACCGTGCGGTTCGCCGGGTCAACCGAGCGGCTGATGAGCGTGACCTGCCCGGTCATGCTCTCGCCGGGCACGTCGGTCGGCGTCACGGTGGCCGCGTCGCCCGTCTTCAACTGCGCGGCGACCGTGTCGGAGAAGGGCGCTTTGATGATGACCTGCGTCGTGTCGGCGATGGTGACGAGCGTCGTGCCCGCGGCGGCGAAGCTGCCTTCGTAGAGCGCCTGGTCGGTGACGACGCCGCTGATGGGCGCGCGCACGGTCGCGTAGGAAAGCTGCGCGTCGAGCGAGCCGAGGTGCTGTTCAGCTTGAGCGACTTTCGCCTGCGCCTGCGCGCGGTCGTTCGGGTTGAGGGCCTGCGTGCGGAGCGTGATGGTCTGCTCGGCGAGGCGCAAATCGTCTTCGGCCTTCGTCAGATCGAGCTGCGAGGCTTCGAGGTCTTTCTTCGAGATGCCGCCCGCGTTGTAGAGCGCGAGGCGGCGTTCATAGACGCGGCGCGCGTTGTCTGCGGCGGCGCGCGCGTCGCGCAGGGCCTTCTGATCCTGCGCGTTGTTCTGCGGGATGGTGCCGGTCTCGACGCTGCGCGCGGCGGCGCGCGCTTCGTTCAGAGCGCCCGCGGCCTCGTTGCGCTGCGCCTGAAGGTCGCTCGATTCCAGCACGGCGATCACGTCCCCGGCGCGGACGACGCGGTTCTTCCAAAGCGGCATCTGTTTGATCTGCGCGCTGATCTTCGGCGAGACCTGCGCGGTGTCGCGCGGGAAGACCGTGCCGAGTGCCGAGACCTTCTGCGCTATCGGCTGGCGCTCGGCCCGCGCGACCTTGACGCTGACGACGACCGAGGTCTTCTCCGTCTCGTCCTCGTCACCTTTGCGCGCGCGGAGGATGAGCAAGACCGCGACGATTGCCGCGACCGCGACGAGCGAGACGACGACGAGCACGTTGCGACGGCGGCGCGCGACCGTCACGCGCTGCTCTTCGGTGTACGAATAGTCAGGCCCTTCGACCCTCCGCACTTCCTCATACTCCGACACGCCCTCGTCGCCCGCCGCGGCGTCGGCGCGAGTCGTCTCTTCGTCGCGCGTGATTCGCTCGGTCGCGGCTCGCTCGTTTGCACGCGCCGCATTGTCGCATGTGGCTTGGTCGTCCGCGCGCGTCGTCTCGTCTCTGGTCTTGTCTCTGTCCCTGCTCATTGTCCTGCCGCCTGTCGGAGGCGCGCGAGCGCGATCTGGTAGTCGAAGAGCGCCTGAAAGAAGGCGAGGCGCTGCGCGGCGAGCGTCGTCTGCGCGTCGGTGACTTCGACGATCTGCGCCTCGCCCGCGCGGTAGCGTGCGATTGACGCGTTGACGTTCGACTGCGCGAGCCTGACGCCCGTGTCCGCGAGTCTGATTCGCGCGGCGGCTGAGAGCGCCTGCACGCGCGCCGAGTTGAACGCTTGCGCGAAGCCGCGCACGGCCTGCGCGCGTTCGTTCTCCGCGATCTGGAGCCGCGCCTGCGCCTGTCGCTCGCGGCTGCGGGTCGCGCCCCAGTCGAAGACCGGGATGACGACGTGGACGGCGGCGGAGAAACCTGTGTGCTCGCGCAGCCGCGGGAACTTTACCGAGTCGGTGTCGAAGCCGCCGTTGACGGTGTAGGAGAGTTGCGGCAGGCGGTCGGCGCGCGCGATGCGTATGTCCTGCTCGGCGGCGCGGCGCTCGGCGTCGAACTGCGCGAGTTCGGGGCGGCGCGAGGTCATGTCGGCGGTGAAGCGTTCGACCTCGCCGGGCGCGGGCACGAGCGTCGAGAGGTCTGCCGCCGCGACCTCGCGCGTCGCGTCGTAGCCGACGAGGACGCGCACGGCGTCCTGCGCGACCGCTTCGTTGGCGCGCGCCTGCTCAAGCTCGTTCTGCCGCTGGTTCGTCTGCAACTCGGCGCGCGTCAGGTCAACGGGCGCGACCTCGCCGCCTTTGAGGAGCAGCGAAGTGATTAGCTCGAACTCCTCGGCGGCGGCGAGGTTCAGCTCGGCGGAGCGGCGCTCGGCGGCGGCGAGCGCGAGTCCGTAGTAAGCCTCGACGGTCGTCTGCTCTAACGTGCGGCGCGCGACCCGCGTGCCGGCGCGCGCGGCGTCGAGGAGTGCGTTCGCGCGCGCGAGCGTCGCGCGGAGGCGGCCTGAGATGTCAACGTCGCCCGCGACGCTGACGAGCGCCTGATACTCGCTGATGGCGTTGTTGGCGATGAAGCTCTGCGCGCGCGGCTCGCCCAAGGGTCTGTCGAGAGTCGGCGAGGTGTAGATGTAGTCGAGCGGCGTCGTCACCTTCGGCAGAAACGCGGCGCGCGCCTGCCGAACGTCCTCGGCGGCGACGCGCTCGTTGAGCTGCGCCTGCTGCAAGCCCGACACCTGCGCGCTCGCGAGCCGCAGCACTTCGTCGAGCGGCATCGCGCCCGCCGTCGTCGTCTGCGCTTGCGGCTGAGACTGTGCGGGCATCTGCTCTTGAGTCTGCGCGGGCGTCTGTGTGGGCTGAGCGCCGGAGTCCTGCGGTGTCGTCTGCGCGGGCGTCGCGGTCGGCGCGGCCTGCGGCGTCTTTGTCGAGGGCGGCGACTGAGGCGGGACGGGAGTCTGCGAAGGCGAAGGCGTCTGCACGGCGGACGGGGTCTGCGACGTGAAAAGGTTTTGTTTCCAGTGCGAAGGCTGCTGCGCGTGCGCGAGTCCGGCGGCTGTTGCTGCGGCGGTCGCCGTCAGCAAGAAGATGCGGAGCAGCCGCGCGACGCGACCGGCTCGCGTCGTCACGCCCACAACCCTTCGCCCATTTCTCGCAAGTAGAAACACTCTCGCTGACGAGTCGGGGAACCGAAGCCCCGCGCGCGGCTGACTTAAATGATTGACGATGGAAGGAAGATTACAACGAAGGCGGGCGGGATGGCTACTCACGTCCGGCGTGCTTCGAGGAGAGGTGCGAAAACGGGAGCGCGCCGGACGCGGCGGCGTGGCGTGCGGCGCGCTCCCGTTTTCGCGAAAGGCCGCGCCCGTCAGAGGCCCCACGCGAGCGCGACGCCGTACTCGCGCCCGTCGCGCCCGCCGTCGCCGCCGAAGCGCGGGGCGATTGCCGGGAAGTATTTCGAGTGCAGCACGGACGGCTTCTTCTCGCCGTCGAGCGTCGGGTCGTGGCGCTTGAGATAGACGTAGCGCCCGGTGCCGTAGCCGATGACGCTGCCGACCAGAACGTCGGAGAGGAAGTGATTGCGCCCGCCGTAGCGCGAGAGGCTGACGGCAGCCGCGAGTCCGTAGATCGTGAAGCGCAAGGCGGGGCGGTGCTGGCCGTACTCGCCCGCGACCACGGCGGCGAGCGACCAGGCGCTGATCGAGTGCCCCGACGGGAACGAAGTGCCGCCGGAGAAGAACTCGCCGCTCGCGTTGTCCGTCGTCGGGCGCTGCCGTCGCGCGACGCTCTTCAAAGCGGTGACGACGATGCCGCTGTCAACGAGGGCTTCCGCGCCGAGCAGTCCGGTCTCGCGCGCGCGCGCGTCGTCCTTCGCGCGACCGACGAAGTAGAAGGCGGCGGCGATGCCGCCCGTCGCGTAGAAGCTTCCGAGCTGGCTGATGTCGTTGCTGATCCTCACGCGCGTCGGATTGCCGCCGCCCTCCTCGGCCTCGCCGCCGGTGCGCCTGTCCGTGGCGAACATCAACGCGGCTGCGCCGCCGACCGGCAGGAGCCACTTCGCGTCGCCGCGCCCGACGTGGAAGGGCGAGAGCCAGATGGCGCGCTGGTCGTCGAGGACGTTTTTGACGAAATGGCTTTCGAGCGACGGCGCGGGCTTCGCCTGCGGCGTGGGCGACGGCGAAGGAATCGCCGACGGCGACGGCTGCGGCGCGGGTGAGACTTGCGCCGAGGCGCAGACGGACGCGAACACGATTAAAACAAAAGCGAAGGCGACACAGCGCGCGCTCGCCTTCGAGATGCCCTTGTACATGATGTCCCTCCGGTTCGGCTCTCGTTCGGATGAAGATTCGCTCAGCGGGAGATTGCGGGAAGATTACTACAAACGCGCGCGTCGGTCACGCGCGTTCGAGGCGTCTCTCGCGCCAGCGTCGAACGCAGCTTCGCGTCGGCGGGAAGACTAAAAGAGTATGTCGAAGCCGCCGGTGAAGTAGCGACGGTAGGAGGCGAAGAAGTTTCCGAACTGCGGGTCGGCGGTGTTCGCGTGAACGTCGCGCGGGTTGAAGTGGTTGGTCAGGTTGAAGCCGCGGATCGAGAGGCGCACGCCGTACTTCTTCGTCACCTGAAACTCCTTCGCCACCTCGGCGTCGAGCGCGACGAAGGCGGGGAAGCGCGTTTGGTCGGAGTCGCGCACGCCGACGAAGTTCTGCGCGGCGTCGCGCACCGAGTAGGGGAAGCCGCTGCGCGCCTCGAAGATGGGCGAGACGCTGACGCGGCGCGGCAGGCTGATCGTGCCCCACGCGATCAGCCGGTTCGGCGCGTCGAAGGGCAGGTTCGAGTATTGATTCTGCCGGATGACGGGCGAGCCGAACTCGCCGAAGAAGGTGTTGAAGTCGTTGAGGTCGCCGCGCGAGCGCGAGCGGACGTAGGAGACGTAGATGGCGTCGCCCGGCTTCTTCTCGTCGGGCAGGAAGCGCGCCGTCAGTTCGAGCGCACGATAAGTCGCGCTGCCCGCCGAGCGCAGCACGATGGCGCTCTGGCCGCGGAAGTCGAGTTCGGGGTTGACGACGTAGATGTGCTCGGTGCGGCTGTCGGTGAAGTTGGCGCGCAGCATCAGCCGCGGCGTGAGGGTCTGATCGACCTGCACGTTCCACTTCAGATTTTCGGGGACGAAGCCCGCCTCGCGGTTCGAGCGCGTGAAGTCGAGCGGCTCGACGGGCGAGGTGCTGACGAGCACGTTGTTGAACTGGACGCTCGCGAGGGCGGTCGCGCCGTCCGCCGCGAACGTCGTCACGGTGCGCGCCGGGTAGCGCGGGAAGCTTCGGACGTTGAGCGGGACTTTGTCGTAGAAGAGTCCGACGCCGCCGCGGATGACCGTGCGCTCGCCCTTGAACGGCGACCACGCGAAGCCCGCGCGCGGCGCGAGGTTGGTCTCGTCGGCGATGCGCTGGTCTTCAAATCTCAGGCCGATGTCGAACGAGAGGTTCGGGCGCGCGAGCCAGCGATCCTGCACGAAGCCGACATACTCGCGGTTGTGCGCGCGAATCTGCGGCGAGTTGCGGAAGACGATGCGCTCGGCGAGCGTGCCGTCCTCGCGCATGATGTTGACGGGGCGCGCGTCGAAGGCCATGCGGCTGCGGACGCTGTTGAAGTCGAAGCCGAGCTTGACCTCGTGCGTGCCGGAGATGAATTCGCGCGCGGGGAACGTGTACATCTCCAAAAGCTCGAAGCGGTGCGAGTGCCCGTCCTCGGTCGCGAAGAAGTTGCCCTGCTCGACGGTCGGCGTCAGCGTCAACTCCTGCGCGCCCTGCCCCCAGACGTTCGAGTTGAAGCGCTTGAACGAGACCGAGGATTCGAGCAGGCCGCCCGCGAGCGCGTACTTGTCGTGCGCGCCGAAGGTGTAATCGCGCTGCTTGTAGTTCGGCGTCGCGGGCTGCGGGCGGAAGAAGTCGAGGCCGACGAAGGTGTCGCGTTCGGGGAAGTAGCCGAAGGTGAACGTCTGTGTGTGTCCCGCGCCGTAAACGAGGTCGAGTTGCGTGAACGAGCTGACCGACTCGGTCTTCGTCTCGTCGAACGGGAAGCTGAGGCCGCGCACCGGAACCCTTGAGTAAGTGTAGGTGAGCGACTGCGAGAAGTAGGCGCGGTCTTTGACGAGCGGGCCGTTGAAGTTCAGGCGCGGCGAGTCTTCGGCGATGCCGCGAAGCTTGCCGGCGCGGAAGCGCAGGTCGGGCAGAAAGTCGTTGACCTCGAAGTGCAGCCGGTCGCCGCCGCGCCTCGTCTCGATGCGCGTCAGGCCGCCGGTGAACTGCCCGTACTCCGCCGTGTAAGGATGTTGGAAGACCTGCACGGCCTCGACCGAATCAACGGGCAGGTCGAGCCGGAAGTTGCCGCTCGAAGGGTCGGCGGCGTTGAGGCCGTTGACGAGGAGCGCGCTCTGCTGCTCAGCCGCGCCGCCGATGCTGATCTCGCCCGTGGTCGAGCGCACGACGCCGGGCACGAGCGGCAGCGCCTCGTCAACGCGCGCGGTCGCGAGCGGCAGACGTTGGAGCGACTGCCGCTGCAAATTCGCCGCGGGCGTCGAAGCGCCGGCCTCGACGCTGGTCGAGACGCCGCCGGTCGCGGCCTCGACCGTGACGCTCTCCGAGACGCGCGCGACCGCGAGCGCGACCGACGCCTCCTCGGTCGAATCCTGTTTGACCGTGATGCTTTTGTCGGAAGGGTCGAAGCCCTCGCGCTCGACGCGCAGAGTGTACGCGCCGGGCGCGACCGGCGGGAAGAGTGCGACGCCCTGCTCGTCGGTCGTTGCGGTCGCGACCGGCTGCTTGTCGGCGGCGTCTCGCAGCAGCGAGCAGAGTGCGCCGGGCACGGGTCGCTGGTTCGAGTCCGTCACCGCCACGCGCAACGAGGGGGCGCTCGTCGCCTGGCCGAGACACGGAACGACCGCGAACAGGCAGAGAACGACAGCGAGGGGCAGAAGGGCGATGGGGGAGTTGAAACTACGCATCGAACAAAAACTTCTCAGTCGGCGCGGCGAGATTGTCACCGCCAGCGCCGCCACATTTGACGGGCGTCGGGGACATTAACCATCACGAGGATTCATTACGCGGCCCGCCTTGTCCTCGGATTTCTCACAGAAAGCTTATACCACTGTGCTCAGAAATTCCACGCGAGCGAGACGCCGTACTCGCGCCCGCCCCGCCCGCCCGCGTCGTAGCTCGGCGCGATCATGGGAAAATATTTCGAGCGCACGAGCGAGCCGACGCGGTTCGAGTCGCGGTCGAGGTCTGGGTTGTGGTGCTTGACATAGACGAAGCGCCCGACGCTGTAGCCGATGGCGCCGCCGACGAGAACGTCGGAGAGGAAGTGCGCGCGGCCCGTGTAGCGCGCCAGCCCCACCGCGGCGGCGAAGCCGTAAGCCCCGAAGCGCACGAGCTTGCGGTCGCGCCCGTACTCGTTCGCGACGACGGTCGCGAGCGCCCAAGACCCGCTCGAATGGCCGGAGGGGAAGGCCGCGCCGCCGTTAAAGAATTTGCCCCGCGAGTCGTCCTCCATCGGGCGCGAGCGCCGGAGCGCCCCCTTGAAGACCCCGACGACGACGCTCGTGTCAATCATGGCCTCGCCCGCGAGAATCCCCGTCTCCTTGGCGCGCGAGTCGTGCTTCGCGAGGCCGAAGAGGTAGAAGGTCGCGGCGACCGCGCCCGTGCCGTATGGGCTTCCGACGTAGCTCACGTCGCGGCTCAGGTTCATGCGCGCGGACATCAGACCTCCGCTGTCCATCCAGCAGGCGGTCTGGTGGTCGGTCGCGAGCAGCGCGGCGGTCGCGCCGCCCAAGGGAACGAGCCACTTCGCGTCGCCGCCGCTCGCGCGCAGCGGCGAAGTCCAGATGTCGCGCTGGTCGGCGAGAATGTTTTTGAAGAAGTTTTTTTGGAGCGCGTGCCCACGCCCGGCCTGCGGCGTGGGCGCGGGAGACGGCGAGGGGAGCGGCGAAGGCTGCGCCGCGGGCCGCACTTGCGCGAACGCCGACGCCGACGCGAGTGTGACGAAAGTGAAAACGACGGCGACGCGACGCGGCCACGGCGCTGTCGGGATGCGTCTGCCCATTAATTCTCCCCCAAGCTCGATACCCGCCTGAATGAAAGCGAATTTGTTTTGGACGATTATTGTGTAGAGAAGATGACGCGGCGATGAAAAAAGTTCGCCTCGCGCGACGAGGGCGAAGGCGAGCCGCCGCGCGCGAAGATTTGGTAGAGTGAGCGCATGATCCCGGCGTCGAAGAAGGCCGTCGCGTCCGCCTCCGTCCGCGCCGCGCTCGCGCTCGCCGTCTTCGCTTCGTTCGGCGTCGCCGCCGCGCGCGGCGCGCAGAAGTCGCGCGCGGCGGCGAAGGGCCGGAAGACGCAGCCGCAGGCGGCGCAGGCGAAGCCCGCCGAAGAACCGGCGAGCGAGTTGGCGCGGCTGCGCGCGCAGTTGGTGCAGGCGACGAAGGATTACAAGTCGAGCCTCGAAAGACTGCTACCGCTCTACGAGGCCGAGGTCGCGCGGGCCGACGAGCGCGCGTCGAAGACGAAGGAGCTTTACGAACAGGGACTCGTCTCGAAGCGCGAGCTTGAAAAGGAAGAGACGGCGGCGGCGGAGGCGCGCGCGAAGGTCGCCTCTTTGCGCGAGAGCTTGAAGAAGGCCGACGAGCAGATCGCCGAAGACTTCGTCGAGGAGCAGGCCGAGGAGGCCGCGGCTCGGAACACGCCGAGGTCTGCGGCGCGCGCGGGCGGCGGATTGATTACGACGACTGCTTACATACGCTACGGCGGCACGCGCGCGTGGTCGCTCTCGGAGGCGGGCGCGGTCGAGCAGTTCTTCGCCGGAAGATTCGGGCGGCAGCTTCCCGTCAGCTCGTTCGGCCAGTCGCCCGTCCACGACCGCTGGGGCTTCGACCACCACAACGCGATGGATGTCGGCGTCAGCCCCGACAGCGCCGAAGGACGCGCGCTGATGGAATACCTGCGCGCGTCGGGCATTCCCTTCACGGCCTTCCGCTACGCCATTCCGGGCACGGCCACAGGCCCGCACATACACGTCGGTCGCCCGTCGCACCGAGTCGCGCCGAAGTGAGCCGAGAGTCAACGGACTCCGGGGCGCTGAACGAAGTTAACTCCGCGCAAAAAAGTTAAGGCGGGAAGGGTAAGGCTCCGACCAGGCGGACGAAAGAAGTTGTTGACTTGGCGAAAGCCTGGGATATAATCCCGCCGCTTCTCAGAGTTCTTCACGGAACCGCTCCAGATTAGGTCTCTCGGAGATCGTTTGATTCCTGTCGAATCTTCTGACCGACCACCAAACCCGATCTGAAGTCTTCTTGATCTTACCTGAGAGTGCTCGAGGGACATTGCCTGAATACCGGGTTGCCGAATCCTCGCGGCCTGATCTTTCCTTCGCCACGGCAGCCCGGCGTCCGCCGGCTGAAGAAGAGGCTTAACGAAGTCTCTCTCTTCACGCTGATCAACCCCGTCCTACCAGGCCTACTTGAAAGGAGGCCCTCATGTCACTACTGCACGTTGCTCTCGTCTCGGAAGAGAGTTCAATCACTTTCCAGGAGCTGACCAAGGTCAGCGCGGCGCTACAGAAGCAGGTGCTTCAGGATTACAGCCCCATCTGGGGGATCAACGCGACCGTGGACGCCTTCCACAGTCTCAACGATGTCCCCGTCGGCACGTGGCCGATTGTCATCATGGACGACATCGGCGAGCCGGGTGCCGAAGGCGTACACGAAGACAAAAACGGGCAGCCCATCGCGCTCGTGACGTTCGACCCGGGCTGGTCGCTGACCGCCAGCCACGAGTGCATAGAGATGCTGACCGACCCGGACGGCAATCGCACGATGCCCGGACTCTCCCCGAAGAAGGGCCAAGGGAAGGTCGAGTTCCTCGTCGAGCCTTGCGACCCGAGCGAAGATCCGTCACACGCCTACAAGATTAACAACATCCTCGTCTCCGACTTCTACACCCCACACTTCTTCGACCCCGTCGCCTCGCCCGGCGTCAAGTACAGCTTCACCGGCGCGATCACCAAACCGAGGCAGGTTCTCAACAACGGGTACCTGAGCTGGCACGACCCCGTCTCGGATCACTGGTGGCAGGAGACTTACTTCGGCGGCAAGCGAAAGTTCATCAACCTCGGCGTGATGGGGCGTCTGGACGGAAGCTTCAGGTCGCAAATCAACAGGCGCACCAAAGCCTACTACGGGAAACTTGAGCCGTCCGCCAGGGAGACGCAGGCGACGCTCGCGATGCAGAAGGCCATCACCAAGTCGAGCGTCTCGAAGGCCGAAACGTGGCGTCAGCGCATCAGGGAACTCACGGGTAAGCGATAACCGTCGGGGCGAATTTGAAGCGTTCGCGCTCGTTCTCCCGGCTGCGACCGCCGCCTTGTGGCTGCTCCGGCGGAGAGCTAAACTGTCTTCAGTCGTTCAAAGGAGAAGTCATGGCAAAAGACAGTCAAGCCGCCAGAGATGCGCAGGCCGCGGCCTGGCGCGAGCAAATCAAGGAGTTGAACTCGACGGAGTCCGCTCAGCAGAAGGACACCGCTCAAGACGAGGGCGCTCACGCCGAAACGCAGCACTCGGCGGGCGGCGGGAGTCAGGAGAAGGCCCAGTCTCAGCCGCCAGAACCGGAGAGCGCACGCGACTTCATCGCGAGAAAGATGCGGGAAGAAAAGAACAAGGGCGAGTTGTAGTTCGTAGCCTCGGATGAGGCGCCAGCGACAGACGAGTGCGCCGCCGCGAGTCTCTCGATTTCGCGGCGGCGCACTCTAGTTGTGAGTCCTGACCGTAAAGTCTTATTCGTAACGCAGCGCGTCAATCGGGTCGAGCGCGGCGGCCTTGCGCGCGGGGTAGTAGCCGAAGAAGATTCCGACCGCCGCCGAGAAGACGACCGACCCCGCGATTGAAGCGGTCGAGACCAGCGTCGGCCAGCCGAGCATCGAGGGCACGACGACCGACGCGAAGACGCCGAGCATGATCCCGATGAAGCCGCCCGTCAGGCTCAGCACCACCGACTCGATCAGAAACTGCGAGCGCACGGCGGACGAGCGCGCGCCAATCGCCATGCGGATGCCGATCTCGCGCGTCCGCTCCGTCACCGACACCAGCATGATGTTCATGATGCCGATGCCGCCGACGAGGAGCGACACCCCGGCGATGCTGCCGAGCAGGATGGTCATGATGCTGTTCGTCTCGTTCGCCGCCTCGGCGATGTCCGTCATGTTGCGGACGGTGAAGTCGTCGGGCGCGCCCGGCGCGAGCTTGTGGCGCTGGCGCAGGAGGTCGGAAATCTGCTGCTGCGCCGTGTAGGTCGCGTCCTGCGAGACGGCGGAAACATACGCGATCTGCACGCGCGTGTTGCCGAGCAGCTTCTTCTGCACCGACGTGTAAGGCGCGAAGGCCGTGTCGTCTTGGTCGCGCCCTTGCGGGTCTTGCCCCTTGCGCGCCATCACGCCGACGATCTGGAACGGCAGGTTCGAGATTCGCACGGTCTGGCCGACGGCGTCCTGTCCGGGGAAGAGGTTGTCGGCGATGGTCTGGCCGACGACGATGACGCGCGCGGCGCTGCGCACGTCGGAGCTAGTGAAGAACGCGCCGTCGGCGACGGGCCACTTGCGTATGTCGGGCAGGTCTTCGCTGACGCCCTGAATCGAAGTGTTCCAGTTCTGGTCGGGGACGACCAACTGCGCGCGCGTGTTGATGACGGGGCTGACCAGCGAGACGCTCGGCACCTCGCGCTTGATGGCGTCGAGGTCGTCAACCGTCAGCGTGTTCGTGCCGTTGTCGCCCGTGCCGCTGCGGACGCCGCCGACGTTCTGCGCGCCCGCGGTGACGAACAGAAGGTTCGTGCCCATGCTCGCGATCTGCGCCTGCACGGAAGCCTGCGCGCCCTGGCCGATTGAGACCATCACGATGACGGCGCTGACGCCGATGATGATGCCGAGCATCGTCAGCGCGGCGCGCGTCTTGTTTCGCGCGAGCGCCCGGAAGGCGATGCGGATGATCATTAAGAGGTTCATGGCTTTAATCCTGACGCTCGCTTAAAGCGTCGAAGTCGTGCGGCAGAGGCGCGGGGGACACGGGGTCGGGGCAGAGTTATGAAACTTATTAGGGTATGAAAAGCCTGCTCGACCTCCGTGACCTCTGCGTCCCTGCCGCGCGCTTTCTCTTTCATTAATCTCAACTCGAACTTCTCAACTCAAAACTTCACGGCCCGAAGCTCACTCGTCGTCTTCGTCTTCGACCGCCGGAAGATTCTTCAGCTCCTCCGCCGCGTCGCGCGGCGAAGCGACCTTGTAGTCCTTCTTGATCCTCCCGTCCTTGAAGACGACGACGCGGCCTGCATACTCGGCGATGTCCGTCTCGTGCGTGACGAGGACGAGCGTGATTCCGCGCTCGCGGTTGAGGCGCTGGAAAATCTCCATCACCTCGATTGACGTGCGGGAGTCGAGGTTGCCCGTCGGCTCGTCGGCGAGGATGAGCGCCGGGTGGTTGACGAGCGAGCGCGCAATCGCCACGCGCTGCTGCTGCCCGCCCGAAAGCTGGTTGGGGTGGTTCTGCTCGCGGCCCGCGAGTCCGACCGAGTGCAGCGCCTCGATTGCGCGCTTGTGGCGCTCCGCCGCGTCAACGCCGGCGTAGAGCATCGGCAGCTCGACGTTCTCAAGCGCCGACGTGCGCGAGAGCAAATTGAAGCCCTGGAAGACGAAGCCGAGCTTTCGGTTTCGGATGTCGGCGCGCTCGTCCTTCGACAACTCGGACACGTCCTGACCGTCGAGGACGTAAGTGCCGCGCGTCGGGCGGTCGAGGCAGCCGATGATGTTCATCGTCGTTGACTTGCCTGACCCCGACGTGCCCATGATCGCCACGAACTCGCCCTCGCGAATCGTCAACGAGACGCCGCGCAGCGCGTGAACTTCCACGTCGCCCATCGTGTAAGTCTTGTGGATGCCCTCAAGCTCGATGACGGGCCGCGCCTCGTCCTTGCCGCGCGCCAGTTCTTCGCGCGCCTGCAACGCCGCCTGCGCCTCGCCTGCCTGACTCTCTAACTCAAGCGTCGCTTGCATGACTCAAAAACTCCCGAACGAATCTTC
Organism: Pyrinomonadaceae bacterium; assembly: GCA_035652995.1. Taxonomy (GTDB): domain Bacteria; phylum Acidobacteriota; class Blastocatellia; order Pyrinomonadales; family Pyrinomonadaceae; genus QHXN01. Next base: position 1,072 of record DASRCS010000280.1, on the reverse strand, counting down.
AACCTGATGACGGTATCTTCAACTCGTTGACAGCCGCCGTGACTTTCGTCGGATGCGGCGGCTGTCAATCCTTTTCGACTCACGCGACGGTTAGCGTCCGCGCGGCGCTCCGCCGCCTCCGCCCACTCGCGGCGCTCCGCCGAAGGGAGACGCGGTCTGCGTGTTGCTCGACTGCGACTTGCTCGCGCTCGTGATGTTCTGACCCGTGACGACCACGTCGCCCTCGTGTATGTCGCCCTCGACGACCTCGGTCGAAGTGCCGTCGGTCAGGCCGACCTTGATGCGGCGCGGCTGCGGCTTGCCGTCGGGGCCGAGCACCCAGATGCGCCGGAGTTGGCCGGGAAGCACTGGCGCGGTCGAGGGCGCGAACTGCGCGCGCTCGCCCTGCTGCGCCGAGCCGTCGGTCGAGCCGTTCGCCGCGTCGCCGCCGGCCTGCGCGCCGCCCGCTTGCGGGTTCGCGTTGCGGCGAGAACCTTGGCCTCCGCCGTTGCCGCGCGACGCGACGCTCACGTCGGACTGCTGCGGCGTGAAGCGGAGCGCGGAGTTCGGGACTTTGAGAACGTCGTTGCGCTCGTCAATCGTGATCGAAAGGTTCGCCGTCATGCCCGGCTTCAACTTCTGGTCGGGGTTGCTGACGCCGATGACGACGTTGTACGTGACGACGTTCTGCACGGTCTGCGGGTTCAAGCGTATCTGCTCGATGGTGCCCTTGAAGTCCTGACCGGGGAACGCGTCCACCGTGAAGCTCGCGCCCTTCGCCTGCTGGACGAGGCCGATGTCGGCCTGATCAATGTTCGCCATGACCTGCATCTGCGTCAGGTCTTGCGCGATGGTGAAGAGGGTCGGGGCCTGAAGGCTCGCGGCCACGGTCTGCCCGACGCTCACGGGGCGGTCAACGACGATGCCGTCAATCGGCGAAGTGATCGTCGTGTGCTGAAGGTTCAGCTCGGCCAGTTGGAGCGCGGCGGTCGCCTGCTGCACCTGCGCCTGCGCGTTCTGCACGGAAGCCTGCGCGCCCTGCACCTGTCCCTGCCACTGCTGCGACTGCGCCTGAGCCTGCTCGACCTGCGCC
>DASRCS010000279.1:0-7574 GCA_035652995.1 Pyrinomonadaceae bacterium | reverse complement strand
CTTCGTGCGCCGACTTGCCGCCGTAGAGCGGCGCGATGAGAGGCTGGATGACCGAGGCCGTGCCGTCGAAGGCGCGCGCGTCCGACCACGATTCGAGGAAGTGCGCTTCGGGGACGTGCCAGTCCGAGAGCGCCGCGGTCTCGTCGAAGTAGAGGCCGAGGTGCACGCGCGCCTTTGCTTTCGCCATGCTCTCGGCGAAGTGAAAGTCTGCGGGCGCGTCGTAAACGGGATTGCCGCCGAGCAAGAGCAACGTCTCGACCTGCCCGGCGTCGAGCGCCTGCACGAGCGCGCGCAGCGATTCGAGTTGGTTGACGGGGCTTGCCTCGACCGGCTCAAGATACGTGACCGTGTTGCCGACACTGCCGAGCGCCTGATTCAGAGCGTGCGCGATGGCGTGGACGACCGGCGGCTGCCCCTCGCCCGCGACGACGACGCACGCGCCGCGGTGCTGCGCGAGGTCGCGCACGAGCGCAGTTAAGAATTGCGGATTGCGGATTGCGGATTGCGGATTGGCAGGCTGTTCCGGCTGTTGATTGCCGGTTGCTGATTGTTGACTACCAGCCTGCCCGTTGAGTTGAACGCCCAACGCGGCGGCGACGGCGCGGGCGAAGGCTTCGACCTCGCTCGCCTTCAAAGGCAGGCGGTGGTCGGCCATCGCGCCGGTGTTCGTCGGCGTTGACTCGACGGCGTAGAGGCGATTCATCTGTGTGCTGCCGCCCCGCAAGCGCCGACGCGAGGTGAAGTCGCGCGCGTAGCGGACGCTCGCCGGCCCGCAGGTGAGAAAATCCGAGTCGAGCGCGAGGATGATGTCGGCCTTGTCGAAGCGGTAAACCGTCTCGACGTAGTCGCCGAACGCGAGGCGCGCTCCCTCGCGCTCGTTGTCGCGCCCCGCAGGCTCGTACTGGTGCCACGCGGACTGCGGGTAGTCTTTGAGCAGGGATTGAATTTGAGAGGCGAGCGTCGGCGACGTGTAAGTCCCGGTGAGGACGTGGAGGCCCGCGCCCTGCCGTGCGCGCAAGTGTGCCGCCGCCTTGCGGAAGTCCGCGAGGAACAACTCCCACGTGCTGATGCCGCCCGCGTGCATGACCGTGCGCGAGCGGTCGGGGTCGTAGAGCGTGAGCACGCTCGCCTGCGCGAACACGTCGGTCGCTCCGAGTGAAGCAGGGTGGCCGGGGTTTCCTTCGACCTTCGTCGGTCGCCCCTCGTGGCTCTCGACCAGAAGGCCGGTCGCGTAGCCCTGAAACGGCATCGCCGTCGCGTAGTAGAGTGGGCGACCGGGCACGAGTTCTTCGGGCTGGCGGTCGTAGGGGACGATTGCCTCGTCGGGCGGTCGGAAGCCGCAGCCCGCCAGCCCCGCGAGCGCGAGCGACGCGCCCATCAGCTTGAAGAACGAGCGGCGGTCGAGCGCGTTCTCCATCAGCGACGCCTGGCGCGGGAACTCGCGCGCGACCGCACGCCTCACGCCGTCGTCCTCGAACAACTCTTCGAGGCTGCGCCAGTAGTGCTCGCCGCGCTTTCGCTTCAGGCGCGCGCGAAGGTCTTCGATGTCGGGACGTTTACTTCCCATCCGTGCTCGCTCTCAAAAATGACAGGTGGAACAGTTCGTCAGGGCGTGCGAGTCCCTGACGTGGTACTCGCGGACGAGCCTGCGCCCCAAAGTCCTCTGCTCCTCCGACGGCTGCCAGCCCATGTTGAAGACCTGCTCGCGCGGCCTCAGATAGTTCTCAGGGTTGCGGTGGCATCGCAGGCACCACTGCATGCTCAACGGCTCGGCCTGCCACGTCAGCGGCATCTGGTCGACGCGCCCGTGGCAGGTGACACAGCCGACGCCCTTGCTGACGTGGATGCTGTGGTTGAAATAGACGTAGTCGGGCAGTTCGTGGACGCGCACCCACTTCAAGGGCCTGCCCGTCCTGAAGCTCTCGCGCACGGGTTCGAGCATGGGGCTGTCCGTCCAAATCTGCGAGTGGCAGTTCATGCAAGTCGAGACGGGCGGAATGCCCGCGAAGGCCGAAGTCTCCACGGTCGTGTGGCAGTAGCGACAGTCAATCCCGTCGTCCGAGACGTGATGCCTGTGGCTAAAGGGCACGGGCTGCACGCGCGCCACGCCGACCTCGGTCGCGTAGGTCGAGGCGTCGAGCATGTAGGCGACCCACGAGACTCCCGCGACGAGGAAAACCGCGCCGAAGATGACGACGCGCGCGAGCGTGTTTGAGTAGCGATGGAAAATCTGAGCCATGCAATGCTGCGCCGCGCGCCGGCCCTCGACCGCCCCCGTTAGCGAAGACGCCTTACTCGCCCTCCTGTTAAAGCGCCTCGCTCGTCACCCATCGGCGGTAAGCGAACTCTTCGACCTAGAGACTTCACGCACTCTGTTTTGATTGAGAAGGCCCCCAGCCCGGAGCCTCCTCGGTCGGACGCGTCGCCGCGTGCGTCGCCTCAACGTCCACGGCGGACTCTCGGCCCGCGTGCGTCACGGCCCACTTGAGCGCGAGGCCGCCGGCCAGAGACATGAGCGAGCGGACGACTGTCGAGACTCGCCTCCCGCGCCCCTTCTTCGGCGACGCCGCGCGCAGCAGGACAGGCAGGACGAGTCCGGCCCCGACCGCGCCCGCCCAGAAGAGTTTGCTGTAACGGCCTTCGGTCAGGGGACGCGCCGCGCCTTCCGAAGTTTTGACGTAGGCCGCGAGCGTCGCTCCCTCGAACGCGGCGGCGACCGTCTCGATCTTCTCAAGCACGTTCAGCGCGCGTTCGTTATCTCCGCCGCCCGCCGCGAGTGCGAGCGAGAGCGCGGCGGCCCCCGTGCTGACGGAGCCGCATGCGAAGAGCGCCCCTAAGAAACGCGTGCGTGACCAGACGGGCGTGCTCGTCGTCGAGAGCAGCACGCCCGGATAGCTGAGCATCGTGAAGGCGAACGGAAGTCCCGTCACGCCGAGCAGGCGCGCAGGGATGAGATTGCTCACGCACTTCAGAGGCTCGGCGGCGACCGGGCCGTCGCCCGTCAACTGCTTCGTCGCGAGCAGTCCCGCGTGCATTCCGTAGCCCGTGAGCGCCCACGCGCCGAGGTTCATCGGCGAGGTCGGCTTGAAGACGCGCAGCATGTGGTGGAAGCGCGAAGGGCGACCGAGGTCTGCGATCAGAAGCGGCGCACAAGGGAGCAGCGCGGCGAGCGAAGTGTAGTAGCCCGCGCGTGTGACGTTGCGGTAACGCCTGCCGCCGACGAGTTCGGCGAGCGAGGCCAGAAGGAACGCGCCCGCGGAGACGCCCTCGAAGAAGAAGTAGAGCGCGATCTCCCAGCGCCACTTCGGCTTCTTCAGCATCGGCACGCCGTAGTAGTCGCCCGCGGCGCCGGCCTGTCCCGTCGGCGTGCGGTGCTCGGTCGCGTACCTGACGATGTCGGAGGCGGGCGTGAACGCGGGCAGCCACTCAACCGCAGCACCATCTCCGTGTATCGTCTCGACGCCCGACTTTGTCTCGACGTTCATCCCTCGTCTCCACGCCGCAGAAGCAAGGCCGACACGGCGGCCAGCCCCAGGGCCGCGCCGAAACTCCAGAGGTAGTTCGTCTTCAAGTGCGCTGCGGGCCTGCGCGGCGCTTCGGGCAGGTTATAGACGTTCGGATGATCTTTGAGCAGGAAGAACGAGTTGAGCGCGCTGTACTCGCCCGCGGCCTCCGTGCCGTAGAGGTAAGCGTCCCGCTCACCGCGCTCGTGCAACTGCTCGACGCGGCGGCGCGCTATCTGATGAAGCTCCGAGACGGGGCCGAACTTGATTGACTCGGTCGGGCAGGCTTTCGCGCACGCGGGCGTCATGCCGTCCTTCTGGCGGTCGTAGCAGAGCGTGCACTTGTGCGCGAGTCCGTCCGCCTCGCTGCGGTCGAGCACGCCGAACGGGCAGGCGGCGACGCAGTAGCCGCAGCCGTTGCAGATGTCCTGCTGCACGTAAACGTCGCCGAACTCGTTGTAGATGAGCGCACCCGTCGGGCAAGACTCCTGACACGGAGCCTGAACGCAGTGCTTGCACACGTCCGACATCATCAGCCAGCGGTCGGGCCTCCCTTCGCCGTCGCCCAACTGCTCGACGAAGGCGACGTGCCGCCACGTCGTGTCGGAGAGCGTGACCGTGTTGTCGTAGGAGTTGCCCGTCCAGTGGAAGCCGTCAGCCGGTAGCTGGTTCCATTGCTTGCACGCGACTTCGCACGCCTTGCAGCCGATGCAGAGCGTCGTGTCGGTGAAGAAGCCCATCTCCTCTTGCGGGGCGGGCGGCTCAGGACGTTCCCAGGGGTACGTCAGTCTCTCCAGCATGAATCTGTCCCTCAGGTTGATTCGATTCGGGAGTGTCAGGCGCGGCTTCGCGCGTCGGCCAGGGCTTGACGGGCAAAGGCTTGTCATCCGCCTTCTCCGCGAGCCTGCCCGCGCGCACGTCGCAGGTGAAGGCTTTGGACTCGTGGATGCTCACGTTCGGGTCGAGGACGATTGAAGTGAGGTCGTTGGCGACGGAGCCGATGGTCTCGCCCGCGTAGCCCCAGTGGAAAGGGATGCCGATCTGGTGAAGCGTGCGCCCGTTGACCTTGAGCGGCTTGACGCGGCGCGTGACCATCGCGCGCGCCTCAATCGCGCCGCGCACGTTCCAGACGACCATCCAGCCGCCGTGCGTGATGCCGCGCTCTTGCGCGAGTTCGGGGCTGAGTTCGACGAACATTTCGGGCTGAAGCTCGTTGAGCCACGAGTTGAAGCGCGACATCGGCCCGCTCAGGTATTGCTCGGTCAGACGGTACGTCGTCGCGACGACGGGGTAATCCAAGTCCATCGGCTTCGCCAGCTCGTTCAGCGGCACTTCGTATATCTCGGCGACGGGGTCGTACTGCTGCTTGTAGAGCTGGTTCGGCACGGGCGACTCGACAGGCTCGTAGTGGACGGGCAGCGGCCCGTCGCTCGTGCCCGCGGGCGCGTAGAGCCAGCCCCTGCCGTCGGGCTTCATGATGAAGGGCGCGTCGCCGGAGATTGCGTCCATCCCGCGCGAGTCGCTCGTGGCGCGATACGACGGCGGCTTGTCCGGCTCGAAGTCAGGCTCGTCTAAGCCCGTCCACTTCTTCTGTGTCTCGTCCCACCAGATGTATTTCTTCGCCTCAGACCACGGGCGGCCTTCCGGGTCGGCGGAGGCGCGGTTGTAGAGGATGCGGCGGTTGTGCGGCCACGCGAAGCCCCAGTCGGGTTGCGTGTAACTGTCGGGGTCGCGCTTGCGTTCGCGCGCGCGGTTGCGCCCCTCTTCGGGGAAGACGCCGCTGTAAATCCAGCAGCCGCACGCGGTCGTGCCGTCGTCCTTCAAGTCCGAGAAGCCTTTGACCTGCTTCCCGTCCGCGACTGTGTAGCCGTTGATCTCTTTGAGAACCTTCTCCGGGTCAGGCTCGTCCGTGATTCGGCCCGGACGACCGTCGGGCAGAAACTCCTGACCGTCGCGCTCGTAGTCCCACGTGAGATTGAGCAAGCCCTGATCGCGCGGCGCGGTCGAACCCTTGTAGAGTTCTTTCATCCGCCTGCCGAGATGATAGACGAACCACGTGTCGGAGCGGCAGTCTTCGGGCGGGTCAACCGCCTTGTCGTGCCACTGAAGAAGCCGCTGCGTGTTGGTGAAGCTGCCGTCCTTCTCCGCGGCGGCTGCGGCGGGCATGAAGAAGATTTCGGTCTTGATTGATTTAGGGTCGGGCGCTTCCGGCCCCTTGTACCAGAAGCACGCGCTCTCGATCTCGAACCAGTCGCGCACGACCAGCCAGTCGAGCTTTCTCAGAGCCGCCCGGTTGAGCTTCGCGTTCGGCGCGCCGCCCGCGGGGTTCTGGCCGAAGAGGAAGAGTCCTTTGACCTTGCCCTCCATCATCCTGATGAAGGTCGGGAGCTGCGAGTAGTTGTCGTCAATGCGCGGCACCCAAGCGAAGCCGTAGTCGTTCTCCGCGGTCGCCGCCTCCCCGTACCACGCTTTAAGAAGGCTCACCATGAACTTCGGAAAGTTCGACCAGTAGCCGTTCGGCACCTCCTCCTGCTCGAAGTAGTCTTTGAGCGTCTCGTGGTCGCGGATGGCCGCGGGCTGCGGGATGTAGCCGGGCAGGAGTTCGTACAGAGTCGGGATGTCGGTCGAGCCTTGGATCGAGGCGTGGCCGCGCATCGCCATGATGCCGCCGCCGGGCCGACCCATGTTGCCGAGCAGGAGTTGCAGAATCCCCGCGGCGCGGATCGTCTGCACGCCCGTCGTATGCTGCGTCCAGCCGACGGCATAGACGATTGCGGACGTGCGCTCGCGCCCCGAGTTCTCGCACAAAGTCTCCGCGACGCGGACTACGTCTTCCGGCTCGCAGCCGCAGATCGAGGCGACCGTCTCCGGCGTGTAGCGCGCGAAGTGGCGGCGCAAGATGTTCATGACGCAGCGCGGGTTCCGTAGCGTCGGGTCTGAAGGCGGCGTCGGGTTCTTGACGAAGCCGAGTCGCTCGCTGAACGACTCGCTCTTGATTTCGGGCGGCGTGTGCGTCTTCGGCGTCTCGTCCTCGCCCTCGTAGTGCCAGATCATGTCCTGCGGCTTGTAGTGACCCTTCTCGCCGTCGAAGCCGTTGAAGATGCCGCCGAGTTCGTCCGCGTCCACGAACTCTTTTTCGACGAGCGTCGCGGCGTTCGTGTAGGCGAGCACGTACTCTTTGAACCAGCGCTCGCCCGTGAGCACGTAGTTGATGAGGCCGCCGAGGAAAGCTATGTCCGTGCCTGCGCGGATGGGGACGTACTGATCGCACATCGCCGAGGTGCGCGTGAAGCGCGGGTCAACGTGGATGAGCTTCGCGCCGCGCTCGCGTGCTTTCATCGGCCAGCGGAAGCCGACCGGGTGCGCCTCGGCCATGTTCGACCCCATGATCAGAATCGAGTCGCTCGTCGCCAAGTCCTGCTGAAATGATGTGGCCGCGCCGCGACCGAATGAGACGCCCAGACCGGGCACCGAGGCGCTGTGTCAAATACGCGCCTGATTCTCTATCGCGACAATCCCAAGCCCGCCCCCCAACAACTTCTTGATGAGATAGTTCTCCTCGTTGTCCATCGTCGCGCCGCCGAGGGAGGCGACCGTCGTCAGGTGGTTGAGCGTCGTGCCGTCTTCGCTCTTCTCGACGAAGTCCGCGTCCCGCGTCTCCTTGAGTTTCTGCGCGATGCGCTCCATCGCCCAGTCGAGCGGTCGCTCCTCCCAGTGGTCGGAGTAAGGCGCGCGATACATCACCTTCTTCACGCGGTGCGGGTTGACCGTGAGCTGAAAAGTGTTCGCGCCCTTCGGGCAGAGCGTGCCCTCGTTGATGGGGCTGTCGGGGTTGCCCTCGATGTCTATGATCTTCCCGCCCTTGACATAGACGTGCTGGCTGCACCCGACGGCGCAGTAAGGGCAGACGCTCGTGACGACCACGGAGCCGCGCGTGCGCGGCCCCTTCTCGATTGAGTTCGGGCTGAACGGCTGACTTTCGACCGCGCGCTCCTTCAACTCTCTTCCGTGCGCGACACGCCCGTCGCCTTTCTGCTGCAAAGAATCTTTCACACCACACCCCCATGTTCC
>DASRCS010000278.1:0-8746 GCA_035652995.1 Pyrinomonadaceae bacterium | reverse complement strand
CCCTCTTCGACGATTATCTTCCGGTCGTAGCGCGCCGCGAGGTTGATCGCCTCGCTCAAAGTCTTCTCGTCAACGGCGCGCGAGATGCCGACCGACGAGCCGAGGTTCGCGGGCTTCACGAAACAGGGGAAGCCGACCTCGCCCGCCACGCGCTCAAGAACTTTCACAGGCTCGCCCTCCCACTCGCCGCGCAGAAACCAGACGTACTTGCAGATGGGAAGACCGGCCTGCCTGAACAGCGACTTCATCGTCACCTTGTCCATCCCGCAGCTCGAAGCCAACACGCCGCAGCCGACGTAAGGCACGCCCGCCATTTCGAGCAAGCCCTGAATCGTCCCGTCCTCGCCGTATGTCCCGTGAAGGACGGGGAAGACAACGTCGAGCTTCTGCTCGACCGAACTCTGCGCGCCGCCGTCGAGCTTGAGCAGCCCGCGGCGCGAAGGGTCGCCGACAATCGTCACGGCCTCGCCCGCCGCGCTGACCGCTTCGGAGAGCGCTCGCCGCGTCGCCTCCGGCAGCAGTGACGCGGACTCCGCGGGCGAGAGCCAGCGCCCCTCCTTCGTGATCGCCACCGGCACGACTTCAAACTTCTCCGCGTCCGCGGCCTCGATGACCGAGCGCGCCGAGCGCACCGAGACCTCGTGCTCGCCTGAGCGACCGCCGAAAATAACGCCTATGCGAATCTTGTCCTTCATGAATCGAATGCACCTTCAAAAACGAAAGCGCGCCGGAGGTTTTAAAGCTCAAGTCTCGGCGCGCGTCGCCAACGTCTGATTCCCTTTCAAGAATTTTCGCCCGCGCCGTCGCGGCGCAGGAATCAAAACTTAAAGTATCGTCTTGCCCAATGCCGACAGAATCAACTCGACGCCCAGCACAGCCGTTCGGTTGTTGATGTCGAGCGCGGTGTTTATCTCGACGACTTCGAGCGCGAGCGCGCCGCCCGCCTCCGAAATCTTCTCCATCGCCAGGTGCGCCTCGCGGTAGGTCAGGCCGCCGCGCACGACCGTCCCTGAGCCGGGCGCGTCGCCGGGGTCGAGCGCGTCAACGTCGAGCGTGACGTAGTATCCGGCGTCGGCCCTTGAAGAAATCGCAATCGCCTCGTCCATGCACGCGCTCATCCCGCGCTCGTCAATCTCGCGCATCGTGAAGAAGCGCAGGCCGAGCTTCCTGATCAGCTCGCGCTCGCCCGCGTCAACGTCGCGCGCGCCGACGTGCGCGCAGAAGCGCGGGTCGAGTTTGGGCGAGAAGCCCTCGATGCCGGTCAACTCCGGCGAGCCGTGGCCGAGCAGAACCGCGAGCGGCATCCCGTGGATGTTCCCCGAAGGCGTCGTCTCCGGCGTGTTCATGTCGGCGTGCGCGTCGAACCAGACGAGTCCGATTGATTGCCCGCGCTCGCGGTAGAACGAAGAGACGCCCGCGACCGAGCCGATGGCGATTGAGTGGTCGCCGCCGAGAACCACCGGCAGCCCGCCGCCGCTCAGAACATTCTTGACTTCCGTCGCCAACTGCTCGCACGAAGACTTTATCTCGCGCAGGAAACGGAGCTTCTCTCCGGGCGCGGGCGTGTCCGCCGGGCAGTCGAACCGCAGGTCGCCGAGGTCACGCACGTCGTAGCCGAGGCTCGCGATTCGCTGTCGCAGCCCCGCGACGCGCATCGCCGCAGGCCCGAGGTCAACGCCCGCGATGCTCGCGCCGAAGCCGCACGGCGCGCCGACGATTCCGACGCGCCGCCCCTCGCCCGGCTTCCGCGCCGACGAGACTGTCTGCCGTCGTTCTTCGAGCAGTCCGCTCATGCCGAAATGTGTCGCCCGCCTATGCCGAACATTCTTCGTCGTCGTAGAAAGCCGGGCCTTGCCGTCGCCCGTTCAAACGCCGACGCCTTCCGTTTTCCCGGCGATGATTTCAACTGCCTCTTCCGGCGTGGACGCGAAGTCGAGCAGCGAAACGTCCGCGTCGCTCACGACGAGGTTCTCGCGGAAGGCTTCGATCACGCGCGGCCAGCAACGCCCGAGCAGGACGAGCGGTCGCGGCTCGATGACCTTCGTCTGGAGTTTGTTCCACACGAGCGACAGTTCCGTGACCGTGCCCGCGCCGCCGCGCAGCGCGACGAACCCGACCGAGCGGAGTATCAAATGCTGAAGCCGCTCGTAAAAATGCGCGCTCGGAATCTTCTCCGTCAGGTAGCGGTTCGGCTCCGACTTAAACTGATTCATCGTGACGCCGATCACGCGCCCGCCTCGCTCGTGCGCCCCGCGGCTCGTGCCCTCCATCACGCCCAAGTATCCGCCCGTGCAGATCGTGAACCCGCGCTCGGCGAACAACTGTCCCAGCCGCCGCGCCTGCGCGTACTCTTCGCTCTCCTCGCCGCACTTCGCGCCGCCGAATATCGTGACGATTCTCTCCATAAGCGCAGTGACGAGTGACGAGTGACAAGTGACGAGTTAAGAGCTTTCCGGCTCGCCACTCGTCACTTGTCACTCGTCACTGCTTTTAAGGTCTCAGCCTGTAAAGCATTCGCGGGAACGGAATGGTCTCGCGGATGTGTTCGAGGCCGCACATCCATGCGACGCAGCGCTCGATGCCCATGCCGAAGCCGGCGTGCGGGACGGTGCCGTAGCGGCGAAGGTCTAAGTACCACTCGAAGGCTTCACGCGGGAGGTCGTGAAGCTTAAGCTGCTCTTCGAGGAATTCGAGCGAGGCGGCGCGCTCGCCGCCGCCGATGACTTCGCCGTAGCCTTCGGGCGCGAGCACGTCAACGCCGAGCGCGAGTTCGTCGCGCGTGGGGTCGCGCTTCATGTAGAAAGCCTTGACCGCCGCCGGGTAGTGGTGAACCATGACGGGCTTGTCGAAGCGGCTTGAGATGTACGTCTCGTCGGGCGAGCCGAAGTCGCCGCCCCACTCGAACTTCTGTTCCATCTCGCCGCGCTCGAAGCCGTCGTGAAGAATCTTCACCGCGTCGTCGTAGTGGACGCGCGGGAACGGCGGCGTGATCTGTTCGAGCTTCGCCGTGTCGCGCTCAAGGACTTTCAATTCCTCCTTGCGCTCGTCGAGGACGCGCGCGGCGATTGCGGAGAGGAAGCGCTCGCTCAAGCTCATCACGTCGTCGAGCGTCGCGTAGGCCATCTCAGGCTCGACCATCCAGAACTCGGTCAGATGCCTTCGCGTCTTCGAGCGCTCGGCGCGGAAGGTCGGGCCGAAGCAATAGACTTTGCCGAAGGCCGCGGCGGTCGCCTCGTTGTAGAGCTGGCCCGACTGCGAGAGGTAAGCCTTCTCGTCGCCGAAGTAGTCAACCTCGAAGAGCGTCGTCGTGCCCTCGCACGCGGCGGGCGTCAAAATCGGCGTGTCGCAGAGGACGAAGCCGTCGCGGTTGAGGAAGTCGCGCACGGCGTTGATGATCGTATGGCGCACGAGGAGGATCGCGTGCTGGCGGCGCGAGCGGAGCCAGAGGTGGCGGTGATCCATCAGGAACTCCGTCCCGTGCTCCTTCGGCGTTATGGGATAGCCCTCGACACGCTGCAAGACCTTCGCGTCCACAACGTCAACCTCGAAGCCGCCCGGCGCGCGCTCGTCCGCGCGAACCGTGCCGCGAATTTCCAGAGCCGACTCCTGGCCCAGATGATTGAGCGCGTCCCACGTCTCAGGCGCGATATTTTTTTTGAAGGCGACGCACTGGACGAAGCCCGTGCCGTCGCGCAGTTGCGGGAAAAGGAGCTTGCCGCTCGAACGCATGTTGTGAAGCCAGCCGCGAAGAGTCACCTCTTCCCCGACGTGTTTTGAAAGTTGATTGATGTAAACCTGATCCATGCTTTTTTGAGTCCGCTTAAATCTCGATGCCGAGTTTGATTTCTAAAACTTTGAAGTATCACTCGACCGGCTTCGCCGCCGAATCCTTAAGACGCTCGCGCAGTATCGAGCGGAGCAGCGGGAAGCGCTCCAGCCACTCCGCGGCCTGCACGACGATCTCCAGCATCGGGTTGATGAACTGCAAATAGACTTCGCCGCGCCCGCAGACGGCGGTCTGGTACGAGAAGGTTCCGACGGCCTTCAAACAACGCTGCACGGTCATCAGTCGGAACTCGGTCGTGAAGTCGTCGGAGTCAATCGCTTCGAGTCCGCGCCGCTGCCGCTCGTCGAGGAAGAAGAGACGCCGCTCGCGCACCTCGGCGAGCGAGGGCACGGTCGTCCGACGGTCGAGCAGGAGCGACACGAGGTCGTAGCTCGCAGGCCCCATCCGCGCGTCCTGGTAGTCAATGATTCGCAGCCGCCCTTCGCGGTCAACCATCAGGTTCGACGGGTGAAAATCCCTGTGGCAGAGCGTGCGCGGGCGCGCGGAGAGTTCCGCCGCCACGTCGTTCAACTCCGCGCGCAACTGCGCCTCCTCGCCGTGCTTCAACTCTTCGCCGCGCAGGCTCTTGAAGTAATGCTCCATGAAGTAGTCCAGCTCCCACGAGAGCTTGGCCTCGTCGAACGCGAGACGGCTCGCGATGGAGTCGCGCGCGCGCGCAAGTTCGGTCGCGGCCTGAATGTCGGCGATGAGCTGGATGGCCTGTTCGAGATACGACTCGCGCTCGTCCTCCGACGCCGACTCGAAGACGCGGCGCAACTGCCGGTCGCCGAAGTCCTCCTGCACGATGATTCCGTCGAGCGCGTCAACGTCGAGGATTTCGGGGACGGGCAGTTGCGCTTCCGTGAACAGCCGCGTCACGTCGAGGAAAGGGTGAATCTCCGGGTCGAAGGGTTCGGGATAGACCGCGGCGACGGCCTCCGTTCCCCGCCAAGGGATGCGGAAGTATTCGCGCGTCGAGGCGTCGGGCGTGAGCGCGACGATGCAGGCGGCGTCGCCGCCCGCGCGCGCGACGTACTCCGACAGGCGCTCGTGTGCCGTGGCGCGGAAGGCTTGCGAAGTGGTCTGCGTTGGGTGGCGCATCAAACAAGTGTAGGGACGCGCCGGATTGTATCATTCGGGGATTGGCGCTACAAAATTTGAGCCGCGGAACTCGCCGCGCAAACCCTTCTCAGGCCGCTCGACGCCGCGCGCGAGTTCGGCGCGGACGACCGCGACGTTCTGAAAAGTCTCGCCCGGCGCGGCGACGACGCCCGCGCCGAGAATCGAACGCTCGACCGTTGCGCCTTCGCAGACGCGGACGTTCTCCCAAAGCACGCTCTCGCTGACGTGGGCCGAGTCCGAGATCGTCGTGCCCGCGCCGGCTTCGACGCCGCGCCCTTCCCTCTTCATCAGAGCGACGCTCGTTTCAAGATAACGTCTCACGGTCGAAAGCTCGTACCAGTAGCCTTCGGCGACGTGCGCCGCGATGCGCTCGCCGCGGGCGATTGCCGGGATGTACGTGTCGGTCACCGTGTGCGAGAAGACGCCGCGCGGGATGTAATCGAAAATTCGCGGGTCTAGGATTTGAATCCCTGTGAACATGAGCGGGGCTTGACCGTCACCGGCGTTATCGGACGTGGGGTTCGGGCCGAAGCCGGTGACGAGTCCGTCGCGGACGTTGACTGTGCTGTAACGCTCGCGCTCTCGGTTCTCGCGCAGGACGAGAGTAGCGAGCGCGCCCGCGCGCCTGTGAGTTCGGAGGGCGTCTTCGAGGTTGATGTCGGTCGCGATCTTGCCGTTGACGACGACGAAGTTGTCTGCGTCGAGAAGCTCGCGCGCGTTGTCGAGCGCGCCGCCCGTGCCGAGTATCTCCGGCTCTTCGACGTAGTCGAAACGCACGCCGAAGCGTCTGCCGTCGCCGAGCGCGGCGCGGACTGACTCGGGCCGGTGGTGAAGGTTGACGACGATCTCTTTGACACGGAAGCGCGCGAGGTATTCGGCGACGTAGCCGACGAGCGGGCGGCCCATGAAAGGGATGGCCGGCTTCGCCCGGTCAATCGTCAGCGGCCAGAGGCGCGTGCCGTAACCGGCGGCAAGTATCATCGCACGCATTCGACAGTCGAGTCCTCGGATACATTTCTCGCAGAGCCTTCTTAGAAATTAACACAGGCGCTCGAAGGCGGCGAAAGCTTCGCGGAGCTTGCGCGCGCCAAAAGCCTTCCGCGTCCGGCGCGTGGCTAAAATGCCGTGGAAAACAAAAATGCCACAGTCGGCACGCCTCATTCGAGACCGACTCGGCTGTGGGCGACGCCGTTTCCTCAGCAAAATTGCGCGGCCCGTCGGCCTTTCGACGACGCCCCGTTGTGGCGCGGGGCTTGCCAATCGTTCTGACGCTAGGCCAGTTGATTGCCTTAGAAATCCAACACACTCTTAAGAGGAGCAAACTGATGAAGAACGTTCTGACCCGCACCGGATTGATTCTCGCCCTCGCTCTCCCGTTGGGCGTTGCCGCCGTCGCCAAGCCGAAGACGAAGCCGAGCGCCGAGCACGTCGCGGCCATCAAGAAGTGCCACGACGATTACGCCGCCGCCATCAAGGCCGCCAACGCGATGCCCGGGAAGACGAAAGCCGAGCGCAAGGCGAGGACCGACGCGAAGGCGAAGGCGAAGGCCGACGAGAAGCAGTGCATCGCCAACGCACCCAAGTAGTCTTAACTTAAACCACGAAACGCGAACCTGCCGGCGAAGGCTCCGTCAAGACGACTCGGCCTCCGCCGGCAGGTCGTTCATTTGTGAGACGGCGCGCGAGCGCCGCGTCTCACAAATGAAGAGGGGCACGGCTTCCTTCATCGGTCGCGGTCGTGCCCCTCTCGTGCGTTTGATTGCGGATTGCGGATTGGCGCTCTGTCGGAAGGCCCGTTCTTCCTTCAATTCGTTCTCATGCGACCTGTTCAAGGCGCTACTACGAGAGGCGTGTGCTTCTTCCAATCCGCATCCCGCAATCCGCAATCAGGAGGCTTGCGCGGCGTCGCGGATGACGAGGTCGAACGTGCCGGGCGCGACCTTGCGGAAGCGGTTGTTGCGGTTGAGCGAGACGGCGATGCTGATCGTCGGGTTCTGACCCGTGAACTGGAAGCCGCCTTCGAGCAGACGGTTGTAAATCTCGTTGACGTGGAGCGGCCCGCCGGCCTCGCGCAGGAGCACTGCCGTGGCGTGCGGGATGGTTCGCTCGAAGAAGCGGTCGCTCTTCGGCTCGGTGTCGGGGCGGATGGGCGGGATGTCGTGGCGGAAGACTTGCTCGCGCGGCGGGATGTTTGTAGCAGCGTTGTAGGCCGGTGGCGGAGTCTGCGCGACCCGCGCCGGGTTGACGGCGGCGTCGCGGCGCAGCGCGAACTCGATCTCGGCGTCCGAAGGCGTCGGGTTCGCCTGCGCGCCGAACATCGAAGAGAGGATGCGGAACATCGCGGCCTCTGTCTGGCTGATGATGGCGTCCATCTCGTTCAGCTCGGTGCGGAGGCGCTCGGCCTCCGCTTCGAGGTCTGCGAGGCGCGAGGCGAGCCGCGAGCGCGTCGCGCGCGACTGCCTCAAACCGTTTTCGAGCGTGGCGAGCAGATTTTCGTCAGGCATTCGGTAGCCCTCAACGTTCAGCGTCGGGAAACTACATCTCACGTTCGAGAATGTAAGCGGGGATGGCCCGGAGCGCTTCGGAATACTCCGTCTGCCGCAGGCCGTCGAGCGAAGACGAGGCCGCCTCGGCGTATGCAGCCGCACGCGAACGCGCGCGTTCGAGCGCCCCTGCCTTCTCCGCCTCGCGGACGAACGACGCGCGCGGGAACTCGCCGTAACTCCCCTCGCGCATCACCGCCTGAACCGACTTCGTCAACTCCGGCCTTTCCCCGAGCAGGTGGATGAGCGGCAGCGTCACTTTGCCTTCGAGCAGGTCAACGCCCGCGGCCTTGCCGAGCGTGTCTTCGTCCGAAGTGAAGTCGAGTACGTCGTCAACCAACTGGAAGGCCGTGCCGAGGTTCATGCCGTAGTCGCGTAGCGCCGCGCGCTCACCCTCGCCGCACCCGCCGAGCAGCGCGCCGATCTCGCAGCACGCGCTGAAGAGGTACGCGGTCTTGCGCCGGAGCACGTCAAAGTATTGCTCCTCGGACACGTCGGCGCGACCGAGCAGCGTGAGCTGCATCAGCTCGCCCTCGGTCATCTTCCGCGTGACGGCGGTCAGGATGTCGAGCACCGTGAGCGAGCGCTCTTGCAGGCTCGTCTCGAAGGCGCTCATGTAGAGCCAGTCGCCCATCAGCACGGCGGTCTGGTTGCCGAAGCGCGAGTTGATCGAGGGGCGGTTGCGGCGCGTCTCGGCGTTGTCAATGATGTCGTCGTGGACGAGCGTCGCCGTGTGCAGGAACTCCATGACGGTCGCCATGCGGACGACGTTCGGCTGCCGCGCGTCGCCGCCGACGGCGCGGTTCGCCAGCAGCGTGAGCGCGGGGCGGACGCGCTTGCCGCCCGACTCGCGCAGGTAGTCGCCGATGTAGGCGATGACCTGAATGTTAGAGCGCGCCTGACGCTCGAACTCCTCCTCGACGAGCGCGAGTTCCGGCCCGACGAGGCTGAAGATGCGCCTCGCCGCCGCCATCGGCTCCTCGACCGCCGCTGTGTTGCCGGATGTGTTCATAGTGATGAGTGATGAGTGGTGAGTGATGAGTGATGAGTCCAAAGCAGAATGCCTTTGACTCATCACTCATCACTCACCACTCATCACTAATTAGAACGGTAGTTCGTGTACTGCATGTTGATGCCGAAGTCCTTGGCCTTGAGCCGCGCGATCACGTCCTGCAAGGTGTCGCGGTCGCGACTGGTGACGCGCACAACGTCGCCCTGAATCGCGGCCTGCACCTTGAGCTTTGAGTCCTTGATG
>DASRCS010000277.1:0-32492 GCA_035652995.1 Pyrinomonadaceae bacterium | reverse complement strand
CGCCGTTGCGTCCCCACACGGCTTGAAAGAGGTCGGCCTGCTCGGTCTTCGTCGGCAGCCCCGTCGAGGGGCCGCCGCGCTGAACGTTGATGATGACGAGCGGGAGTTCGGTCATCACGGCGAGGCCGATTGCCTCCTGCTTCAAAGCGACGCCGGGGCCGCTCGTTCCCGTCACGCCGACGTGCCCGACGAACGACGCGCCGATGGCCGCGCAGACCGCTGCGATCTCGTCCTCGGCCTGGAAGGTCTTGACGCCGAAATTCTTGTGGCGCGAAAGCTCGTGCAGGATGTCGGACGCGGGCGTGATCGGGTACGAGCCGTAGAAGAGCGGTCGCCCCGTGAGTTCGGCGGCGGCGACGAAGCCGATGGCCGTCGCCTCGTTCCCCGTAATCTTCCGGTACTTGCCCGGCGCGATGACGGCTTTGCGAACCTTGTAGTGCGTGGTGAAGACTTCGGTCGTGTCGGCGAAGTTGTAGCCGGTCTTGAGCGCGACTTCGTTGGCGCGGACGATCTCGGGGTTCTTCTTGAACTTCGCGTTGATCCAGTCGAGCGTCGGCTCCATCGGGCGGTCGTAGAGCCAGTAGAGCAGTCCGAGCGCGAAGAAGTTTTTGCAGCGATCCATCTCCTTGCGCGACAATTTCACGCCCGCCTCCTGCAAAGCGCGGATGTTGACCGTCGTGATCGGAAGCCGGTGGACGCGGTAGCCGTTGAGCGTGTCGTCTTCGAGCGGGTTCGACGCGTAGTTGGCCTTCTTCAGATTCTCCTTGTTGAACTCGTCGGTGTTGACGATGACGGTGCCGCCGTCTTCGAGGTCGGGCAGGTTCACCTTCAAGGCCGCGGGGTTCATCGCGACGAGGACGTTCGGCTGGTCGCCGGGCGTGCGTATGTCGCGGCTTGAAAAGTTGAGTTGAAAGCCGGAGACGCCGGGAAGGCTACCGGCGGGCGCGCGAATCTCGGCGGGGAAGTCGGGCAAAGTCGAGATGTCGTTTCCGACGATGGCCGAGGTGTTCGTGAACTGCGTGCCCGTGAGCTGCATCCCGTCGCCGGAGTCGCCGGCGAAGCGGATGGTCACGGTCTCGACTTCTTCAAGCTCTCTCTCGATGTGTTGGGCGGGCGGGTTCTCGATGATTGCGCTCATACTCTTCGATCAATCCTTTGCGTCTGGGATGTTTGGCCGGAAGGTTTTCAGGAAGTGGCTTCATCAACTTAAGGTTTCCGTGACGGGGAAGTCCCGAGGCGGTCGAACGTTTCAGGCTCATTCTACACACGCGCTCCGAGCAAAGACAAGCTAAACGCCCGCGCGCGCGTCGCGCGAGACGCGAAGAAGCCCCCGCGGACTCTTCCGCCGCGGGGGCTTCTTCGTTGCTCGTTCGCCTGAACGCTCGCGCCTAGCTCGCGGCGGTGCTGGTGGTCGCGTCCGAGGCTTTCGACGCGCCGTCGGTCGCGGGCGACTTGCTCGCGGAGGGGGAAGACGTGGAAGAGCCGGAGGACTTCGAGGAGCCTGCGTTCGACGAAGAGGCGGAGGCCGACGCGGACGTGGCGGGCGGGGCCGCGACCTCGCGCTCCTGCTTCTCGAACTGCTCCTTGAGCTGAACCATGCGGCAACTGCCCTCGAAGATCGCGCCGTTCTCGATGACGAGCGCGGGCGTCTGGATGTTGCCCGTCACCTTCGCGACGCGCCCCATCTCGATGCGCTTCGAGGCGATGATGTCGCCGTTCACCGTCCCGTAAATCTGCGCGACGGCGACCTCGACGTTGGCGTCAACGCGCCCGTTCGTCGAGACGATGAGCGTGCCGTCAGCCGACGAGACGCGGCCCGAGAGAGCGCCGTCAACGCGGAGCATGCCCTTGAAGTTGGCCTCGCCGGTGAGCGTCGTCCCGTTGCCGACGAAGCCGGTGAGCGTGCCTTCCTTGATGTCGCGGGCGAGCGACTCGCTCTCGGTGACGGCGCGCGAGGTGGTCTGCGTGTAAACCTGCTGCTGGTAGGCTTCGGTCGCCGTCGCGCCCGAAGAGGGGGACGTGTTGCCCGCGCCGGCGTAGCCGCTCCCGCCGCCGTAGGAGGTCTGCGGTGTGTGGTCAGCCGTGTCGTCCGCCGTGTGCGTCGAGTCCTTCGGATTCTTTCCCGGTCTAAACATTTCGCATTCTCCCTGTCAGAACTTTTGGTTGGTGTGCGCCGCGGCGGTGTCGCCGGGACTGACGCCCGACTCGCCCGCCGAGGCTATGTTTTGCGCCGCGCGCGTCGCGCCGCCCTATGAAATAAGGAATCAGGTCAGGAGAGGCCCGCGGCCCGTCTCGGGGCCGCCGGTTGTCTGAACAGACTTTCAAAACTCTCCGAGAGCGAGGCCGATGATAAGTCAAACGGGAAGCAGTGACAAGTCGGAAATAGTGATGGGTGATAAGTGATGAGTAATGAGTTTAAGCCCCTTGCCTTTGCTCCTCACTCATCACTCATCACTCATCACTCGTCACTTGCTTTTTACTTCTTCTCGTTCTCGACGCCGAGCGCCAGCACGTCTTTGAGCGCGGCGACGGCGACGTGCTTGGGGGCTTCCGCGAGTTTGATCTGGCCGAGTTCGACCGTCGAGTTGCCCTTGATGGTCGCCTCGCCGAGCCTGATCCAGCCCTTGCCGAAGTCGAGATAGACGGGGACGAGCATCGCGAAGTTGTCGGAGACGCCCGACTGCGTGATGCGGCCCGACAGGATGCCGCCGCTGAACGAGTACTCGAACTTGTAGCTCGGCATCTCGGTCCCATAGACCCACTCGTTGAAGAACCAGTCCATGCGGCGGTTGCCTTCGATGTCCATCTCCGGCGTCATGTGGCGCTCGACCGCCCGCTTGAAGTCCTCGGTCGAGACGTTCTGGTTGAAGTTCGACTTGACGAAGTCCTGCATCATCTCCTGGAAGCGCTTGTCGCCGGTCTTGCGGTCGAACATCATCATGCGGATCATGTGGAGGATGTACGCGCCCTTCGGGTAGATCATGAAGCGCGCGACCGCGCCGGTCTTGCCGCTGTTGAGGCGGTAGCCTTGCGTGACGGGGCCGACGGTGTAGGGCTTGTGCCCCTTCGTCTGCGGCCACGCCTCGGTGATCATCTTCCGCTGCGCCTCCCAGAAGTCTATGAACTTGTCGTTGCCGCGCGTCAACTGCGCGAAGAGCGACGCGGAGAACTCGGCGAAGCCCTCGCTCATCCACTGGTCGCGGTAGCTCTTCCAGCCGAGCGCGTGGCCCCACCACTGGTGCGAGACCTCGTGCGGGCCGACGTACTGGAAGAAGTCGTCGCCCGCGAACCTCACCGACCCGGTCTCCATCCAGCGCTGCGTCGAATCCTGAAAGGCCGTGAACGGCATATAGACGAGCGTCGGCCACGCCTGGCCGAAGTTGCCCGCGGGCTGCTGAGTCATCGCGAGGCGGTCGTAAGGCATCTTGCCGAAGTAGGCGTTGTAGATGCGCGTCGAGTTCTCGGCGTCGGCTATCGCGGAGTCGGCCATGCCCGTCGTTGACATCGAGCCGACCTCGTCGGAGCCGCGCATGAAGTTCGGCAGGTTTTCGTTGGCGTAGAACTCGATCTGGTAGCCGGTGTCCTTGTCGTTGACGACCTTCTTCTTGAAGACGCCGTAGTTGAAGCCCGCGACCGCAAGCTCCTTGTCGCCGCTCGACCACTTCGCGACCGTGTAGTCGCCGTCCGTCACTTCGGGCGACGAGAGATTCCCCGTGCCGATGAGCGTCTTGTTCTTCGGGAAGTGGAAGGTCATGTCGAAGCGCGCGCGGTCGCCGAACTCCATGAAGCCGTTGTTCGGATACCAGGTCGTGCGCGGGCCGAGGAAGTAGTTGCCGCCGCCCACGTCAATGAGCGCGTCGCCGCCCTCGTACTCGACCGTGACCTTGTAATCCTTCCCGGCTTCGAGCGGTTCGGGCCAGATGACCGCGAAGTCGGCGTCCCGCTTCTTGCTCTCCTGCACGAACTCCAGGTCGCGCCCCTGCTCGTCGCGCACGCGGCTGACGCGCAGGGTCTGGAAGAGCGCGAACGGCAGCACACGCGTGCCGGGGACGAGCGGGCTGAACGTGACCACGTCCGACGCCGCTATCTTCGCGCCCTTGATCGCGCCGTCAATCTCGTGGTGCTTGATGTCGAAGATGCGGTGGTCTTCGTCGCTCGTTCCCTTCCCGTTTGTGTACTCGTCCGAGAGGTGGAACGCAGTCCAGAGTCCGCCGTCCGTCTCGCCGTAGCTCGAAAGCAGCTCCTCTTCGGGCGCGACTTCGGGGATGCCGAGCGGGTCTATCTGGAAGACCAGCTTCTCGAAGCGCTTCCCGCCGATGAAGGCGACGAGGAAGCCGGGGCGCTCCGGCGTGTAGAGGTCAACGAGCGTGCGCAGCTCCATGTTCGTGTGAAGCTCGCGGCGCAGAAGCTCCTGGTTGTCGCGGTAGATGTCGCGCGCGCGCGCCGACTGCGGGCCGTTCTTCGACATCTTCGCCTGCGGCGACGCCTTGACCTCTTCGTAGGTCTTGTCGGTGAAGCGCAGCGTGAGTTTTGTGAACTGCTCGGTGATCGTCGGCTGGCCCGTGAAGAGCGCGAGGCTGTGCTTCTCGCATTCAATCGGTGGCGTCAGCGAGAACTCGCCTTCGCCGACGAAGACCGCGCCGGTCACACGCCCCTCGACGGGCGGAAGGAAGTAAAGCTCGCCGCTCTTGAGGGTGAAGGTCGCGGCGTCGCGACGGATGACGAGGTCGCTGACGGTCGCGTACTCGCCCTGAAAATCCTGCGCCGACTCGGCCTGATCGCGCAGTTGGCGATAGACCGGGTCTTCGTTCGGCTTCACGCCGCCGCTCTTCACTTCGACGGTGTCAATGACGGGCGCAACGTCCAACCGCACGTCGGCGGCGACCGCTTCGCCTTCCCGGACGACCAACTGTTCGCGCCTCGCCTCCTTGAATCCGGGGGCGTTGACGATGACGACGTAAGTGCCCGCGGGCAGACCCTCGATCTTGTATCGCCCTTGCGCGTCTGTTTTGACGGGCGCGTGAGCCTGCGCGCCAGCGGCGTTCGTGACCGTGACGGTCGCGGTCGTGACGACTGCGCCCTGCTGATCCGTGACCGTGCCGGCGATCTCGCCGCCCGCTGCGGACGCGGCTGCGGCGAAGGCCAGAGAGAGTGCGACGGCGAAGAGAGTTGCGAGAAGGAGTCTGCTTCTGGTGAGCATAAGTTTGAGACCTCGTTTAGCCGTGAGGGCCACGGTGAAAGTGAACTCGTTTGAGCGGTTGATGGTTGACGCCGGTCGAGGCGGCGCGGGCGAATTGCGACTCTCGCCTCGCGGCGGGGCGCGGGGAGAATTGCGAAGCGGCATTATTCTGGCCGCCGCGTGGGCTGTCAAGCGGGTAGCCCCGGCCCTCGACGACCAACTTGACATCGAAGGCGCGCGACCTTACAACGGCTGCTGAAACACGAACAACAAAAATTCGCGCCAACATTTCTTCGCGCGGCGGCGCGAGAAAGTTCCGAAGACCAGCGCGCGCCGGAATTCGAAAGCAGAGGGGAGGACTCGGCTGAGATGGCAGGTCAGATGGTTGAGTTTCAGAGCAACGGCGGGACGACGCGAGGGTATCTCTCAATTCCCGATTCGGGACTGGGGCCGGGCGTCGTCGTCATACAGGAGTGGTGGGGACTCGTGCCGCACATCAAAGACGTGGCCGACCGCTTCGCGCGCGAGGGCTTCGTCGCGCTCGCGCCCGACCTCTACCACGGCGAGGTCGCGCGCTCGCCCGACGAGGCGGGCAAGCTGATGATGGCCCTCAACATCGCGCAGGCCGAGAAAGACCTGCGCGGCGCGGTTCAGTATCTCCTGGATAACGGCGCGACGGAGGGCGAGAGCGTCGGCACCGTCGGCTTCTGCATGGGCGGCGTCTTGTCGCTCTACGCCGCGTCGAAGAACAGCCAGGTCGGCGCGTGCGTCGTCTTCTACGGCATCCACCCGAAGGTCGAGCCGGACTTCGACTCGCTTCGCGCGCCCGTCCTCGGACTCTACGCGGAGAATGATAAGTCCGTGCCGCCCGAAGCCGTCCGCGCGCTCGAACAAAATTTGAAGGAGCGCGGCAAGCAGGCCGAGATGCACATCTATCCCGGCACAGACCACGCCTTCTTCAACGACACGCGACCGGAAGTTTACGACGCCGACGCCGCGGCGGACGCGTGGCGGCGGACGATTGATTTCTTCCGCGAGCACCTCGGCGGAGGGCAAGGCTGACGGGCGGCGGCGGCTTCGGCGTTCGGGCGTGAAGGAGGGGCAGTGGAGATCGGCGCTGTCATCGGCTACGCGGTCGTGTTTTTGGTCGGGCTGGTCGTCGGGCGACTCTGGGGCGGCGCGTCAGCACGAAAGCAGAGCAACATGCTCGCGCCGCGACTCTCTCCCTTGACGATGCCTTCGAGTGTCGCGCCGGGCGTCCCGCCGGACGCGACGTTCGAGGGAGAGGTGAGACAACTCGTCGCCGCGGGCAAGCTCATCGAGGCCATCAAACTCTACCGCGCGCGCACGGGCTGCGGACTCAAAGAGGCGAAGGACGCGGTCGAGCGAATCGCCGGTCGCTAACGGTAAAACCCCACGGTTGCGTCTTCCGCCCCGATACCTTAAAACTAAAGCGTAACGTTCTGAGGCCAGGCGGGCGCTTTCCGCGTCGGCGTGTGCCGCGGGCTGCGAGAGGATTTCGTTCGGGATGTTTGTCGAGAGCAAGGTCAAGACGAAGCTGCTTCGCCAGATGGGCGAGGCCATCAAGGACTTTTCGATGATCGAGGACGGCGACCGCGTGATGGTCTGCCTTTCGGGCGGCAAGGACAGCCACACGCTGCTCGACCTCCTGCTCGACGTGCAGAAGCGCGCGCCCGTCTCGTTTGAAATCCTCGCCGTGAATTTAGACCAGAAGCAGCCCGGTTTCCCCGCCGACGTTCTGCCGAACTACTTGAGCGAGCGCGGCGTGCCCTTCCGCATCGTCGAGCGCGACACCTACTCGGTCGTCAAGCGGCTCGTGCCCGAAGGCAAGACATACTGCTCGGTCTGTTCGCGTCTGCGCCGCGGCATCCTCTACCAGACGGCGGTCGAAGAAGGCTGCACGAAGATCGCGCTCGGCCATCACGCCGACGACATCACGGCGACGTTCCTTCTGAACTTCCTCTTCATCGGCCAGCTCAAGGCGATGCCGCCGGTGCTTCGCTCCGACGACGGTCGCAACACGGTCATCCGTCCCCTCGCCTACTGCCGCGAGTCGGACATCGCCGAGTACGCCGCGCGGAAAAGTTTTCCGATCATCCCGTGCGACCTCTGCGGCTCGCAGACGAACCTGAAACGCGCCCGCGTCAAACGCCTCGTCGCCGAACTCGAAAAGGAAATCCCGCACGTGCGCGCCTCGATGCTGACGGCGCTCGGAAACGTCGTGCCGTCGCACCTGCTCGACTCGTCACTGTTCGACTTCCGCGACCTTCGCGCGGGTGTGGGCAGTGTCGAGGCGGAACTCGACTCGGCGCTCGGCCACGCGGAAGAGAGGGAAGCGCCCGCGCTCGTCTCCACCGCGTCCGACTGAATTGGTATCAACGCTCCAAACTTGCTAGGTCTTAATTCGCCGACGGCTCGTTTCTGACAAAGGAGAAAAACTGTGAGGGTGCTTTCGAGACTCCTGATCGTCCTCGGAACGTTATTCGCGGTCGCGGGTAATCTGGCGTCGTTTTACGGAGTCCGCACGGCCATCAACGGCATGATGAACGCCGAATCGTCCGGCATCGCGGCGGTCGCGGCGGGGATGAGTTCCGCGTCATGGGGAAGCCTCGTCGGGCTTCTCGGCTGTTTCATCCTGATCGTCGGTTTAATCCTCGCCGCGCTCAGACCCGCGGCGCGGCCATTCGCGGCCTGACCGCCGAGCGACCCCGCTTTCAACACATCTCCGCCAACAACTGACGATGGCCGCGACCAAGACCAAACGAAACACCTCGACGCAGAAGGCCAAGACCGCCGCGAAATCGAAAGCCGCGGGCGGCAAGGCCAAAACGTCCGCGAAGAAGACCGCGAAAGCCAGCGCCGTAAAAACCAAGCCGGCTGCCGGGGCGAAGGGCGCGGCGAAGAAGACTGCGGCCAAGTCCGCCGCCGCGACGACGAAGAGAACGGGCGCGACGAAAGCTTCGCCGAAAGGCGCAGCGAAGACAGCGAAGGGCGCAGCGAAGAAGGCGAAGGGCGCGGCGGAAACGTCAAAGAAGAAGTCGTCGAAGGGCGCTGCCGAAGCGCCGAAGAAACGGGTCGCGAAGGACGTGCTCGACTTCGCGGAGTTCCCCGCGGGCACGTTCACGCGTCAGGACGTGACGCTCTGCCTCGCCTGCATCTTCCGCCTCTTCACCAACCAACTCGGACTCGCGCCGCGCACGGCCTACAACGAAATCCGCCGCTACGCGCCTTCGGTCGCGGAGCTGACTTCACGGAATCCGCAGCGCCCATTCTTTAAAACTTCCGAAGAAAAAAATCCGCACTGCCCCTACTGCGAAGCGCCGAAGCGCTGGCACGCGCGCGTCGCAGTCCACCGCGTCGAGGGCGGCAAGGCGTCGGACGCAGCGCGCCGCGCGCTCGTCAACAAACTTCCGTCGAAGGACGAGCAGTTTCAGGTTCACGAGGAGAAGAGAACGGCGCGGCAGGTCTTCTTCGAGTGGCTCGAACGGATGGGTCAGGAACTCGACTTCGAGGACGACGCGGCGTGGATGCCGCAGGCCGCGCGCGCTTATCTTGAGAGGCGCGAGCCGAAGACCGACTGGTCTTCGGTCTTCGACGGCCTTCGCGCCGTGCGCCGCTCGCAGCGACTCGAAGAGGGCTGGGAGCGTGACGGCGCGCGACTCTTCCTCGCGCCCGCGCTCTACAACGACGTGCTGCTCGTCCAGTACTTGGTGAGCCGCTCGCACCGCCACGGCGGTCGCACGTTTGAAGGCCGTCTGACGCTCCCCGAACTCGTCCGACGGATGCGCTACGGCGGCCACCTCGAAGCGCAGGGCATCACCGACCGCGACCAGTTCGACATCCTCGAACAACTCGTCGAACGGCTCACCGGCGGCGACGAACCCGCCAGGCTCCACTTCATCATTGACCGCCGCGAACTCCTCGACCGCGTCAAAGACGTTTACGAACGCCACGCCTGAAGCCGACTCGTGCGCGCGCCGCGCTCCATTCATGACGGCAACGTGGCGAAGGTTATTGACTCGGTCAAAGGTGCGGGCGCGCAGCCCGTCGGCTTGCAGACGGACGAACTGCCATACTGATTGATAAGGGCGGAGGCTTCGGCGTGCTTGCTTAACTTCCCTTCGCCTCGCGCGCGCGCCCTTCGTCGCGCGGGTCGGGCGTGCGGGAAGCGACCGCGCCCTCTTCGACGGTCGGCGGCTGGCGGCGGTAGCGGTGTGTGACGGGGCGTCGTCGCCCGATGCCGATGGCGTGGCGCGAGATGATGAGCGTGGGCGGCAGTTGCCGGCGCTTGAACTCGTTGGCCGGCGACTCCACCCGGTTGAGTATGTCGTACACGAGCGCGGGGTCGTTCCCCTCGGCGATGATCTCTTCGGGCGCGGCCTTCTTCTCGAAGTAGAGTTTGAGGATGGGGTCGAGCACGTCGTAGGGCGGAAGCGACTGGTCGTCGAACTGGTCGGGCGCAAGTTCGGCGGAGGGGCGCTTGTTGATGATGGCCCAGGGTATCAACTCGCCGTCGCGGTTGATGTGGCGCGCGAGCGTGAAGACTTCCGTCTTGAGCACGTCGCCGATGACCGCGAGTCCGCCGTTCGTGTCGCCGTAGAGCGTGCAGTAGCCGAGCGCGAGTTCCGACTTGTTGCCGGTCGAGAGCAGCAATCGGCCTTCGGCGTTCGAGATCGTCATCAGGATGTTGCCGCGCAGTCGCGACTGAAGGTTCTCAGCCGCGAGCGATTCGCCGCCGCGCTTGGGCGCGGTCAGCCCCAACTCTCTGGTCAGAACCTCGAAGGGCGCGGTGATGGGACGCTCGACGACGGGCATCCCGAAATTCTTACCCAAAGCGATTGAGTCCTCGACGCTCCCGCGCGAAGAGAACGGCGAAGGCATCATCACGCCGAGGACGTTCTCCGCGCCGATGGCCTCGCACGCAATCGCGGCGACCACCGCCGAGTCAATGCCGCCCGACAGGCCCAGCACGGCGCGCGTGAAGCGGTTCTTGCGCGCGTAGTCGCGGACGCCGAGGACGAGCGCGCGGCGCACGGTTTCGATGTCGTCGCCGGGCAGGCATGCTTCGTCCTTCACGCCGCAGTCCAGGTCAACGGTTCCGACGAACTCCTCGAAGGGCGGCGCTTGAAGTATGGTTTGCCCGCGGCAATCGGTGACGAGCGAAGCGCCGTCGAAGACGATGCCGTCGTTTCCGCCGACGAGATTCACATAGACGACCGGCAGGCGCGACGCCTTCGACCGATGCTCGACCATCGAGCAGCGCTGCCCCATCTTCCCCTTGTTGAAAGGCGACGCGTTCGGCGAGACGACCAGCGTCGCCCCCATCTCGATCACCTCGTCCGTCGGGTCGTGCGTGTAGAGGCGCTCGCGCCAGAAGGTCTTGTCGTTCCAGAAGTCTTCGCAGACGACTACGCCCAACTTCTCTTTTCCGATGTCGAACAGGCGGCGGCGTTCCGAAGACTGGAAGTAGCGCGGGTCGTCGAACACGTCGTACTCCGGCAGCAGAGTCTTGTCCGCAAAGCCGAGCAGCTCGCCGTCACGGATGACCGCCGCCGAGTTGAAGAGCTTGCGCCCCTCGGTCGAACCCGTCGGCCTCACCGTGCCGACGACCGCCGTCAGCCCGCGCGTCGCCGGAATGATTTTTTCTAACGGCTTGAGCGCGGATTCGACAATGTCGCGGTCGAGGAACCAGTCGAAAGAGGTGTAGCCCTGCACGGCGACTTCGGGGAAGACGATTAAATCTGACTTTTCACTCTTCGCCTGCTCGATGGCGCGCAGGATTTTTTCCGTGTTCCCCTCGAAGTCGCCGTTCGTCGTGTTGATCTGCCCGATGGTGACGCGCATGAGTATTCCCGTGTCAGAGTAGCTTCCTGAAACCCGCTTGCTCGAAGTGGTGATCCGAAGTTAGCGCCTCGGCGATGCCTCGCTCACGCATCAGGATGAAGCTCACGCAGTCAACCAAACTCCACCCCTTGTCCGAGCGTTCACCGTATAACTTCCACCCGCGGTCGCACAGGTCTTCGTCAACCCAGACAAGCTCGCCGACCTCCGTCCCGCGATACCGCCCGGCGAGTTCCAACGCCAGATGACGGTGCGCGGGCGAGGCGAAAGCGCTGGCGACCTCCACCAACACGAGCGAAGACGTGAGCAGCTTACGCCCCTCCGCGACCGACCGCCGGTAAACCTCCACCGCCCGCGCGTGCATGGAGTCGCCGCTATGCAACAGAGCGATCCACGCAGCCGAATCAACGAACACCGCGCGGCTCATCCTCGTTTCGGGGTGCCGTAGAGGTAGTGATCCAGGTTGACGGACAAGTCCTCCGGCCCGGCGTCTTCGGCGATCTCGTAGATCGTCGCCAGTGGGTCGAGCGGGCGCGACGCGCCGACGCCGTGCGCTTCTTCTTCGATCAGAATTCTGAGGCGCGTCTCGTCCGGCAGGTCAAGCGGTTCGAGCGGACGAATCTCGCCGTCTTTGAATATTGCATCTACAACTCGGCTCATAACTCGCCTCCCTCGAAGTCGCCGTTCGTCGTGTTGATCTGCCCCGGGCGGACGCGCATTTCCCGCTCCGACCCCTTGAAATATTTGACTACCGGCCCTCGATCACGCGCAGGAGTTTCTCGGCGCGCGCGGGGTCTATCTGCCTGAGCTGATTATACTCCTCCATCGCCGCGCGGCGGTTGCCCTGGGCGGCGTAGGTCAGGCCGAGGTTGAGACGGGCCTGGGCGAAGTTCGGCCTCTGCAAAATCGCCGCGCGGTAGGCTTCGACGGCGTCGGCGTCGCGACCGATCTGGCGATAGACGTTGCCGCGCAGGTAGTAGTAGTCGGTCTGGTCGTTCGGGTCGCGCTCGAAGGCCGCGGCGGACTGGCGGTAGAGTTCGAGCGCCTTCTGCTTCTGGCCGAGCTTGCCGTAGGCGATGCCCTGGTAGTAGAGCGTCTCGCCGTCGCCGGGCTTGAGTTCGAGCGCGCGCTGGCAGGCCGTGAGCGCGTCCGCAGAACGACCGAGGTCGTTCAGTGCGCGGCACATGTTCGTGAAGGCCATCTGCTGCTGCGGGTCGAGGCTCGCCGCGCGCCTCGCCGCGTCGAGCGAATTCTGGAACTGGTCGGAGAAGCTGTAGTACCAACTCAGAGAGGTGTAAGAGCCTGCGGCTGAGGCGTCGTCGGGCCGCAGGCTGATGGCGCGGCGCGAGGCGGCGACGGCGTCTTCGGGCCGACCGAGTTCGTTGTAGATCGCCCCCAGAAGGTCGTACACGTCGGGGTCGTTCGGCGTGACCTGCGCCGAGCGCTGGAGCGCGGCGAGCGCGTCGGCGAACTGCTTCAGGTTGTAGTACGCGAGGCCCAAGCCGCGGTACGCGAAGCCGTTGTTCGGTTCGAGCTGGAGCGCGCGGTTGTATTCGCCGAGCGCCTCGCGGTACTGGCGCTGGCTGAAACGCGCGTTGCCGAGTCCGACGTACCCGTCGGCGAAGTTCGGGTTGATGCCGACGGAATGCTCGTAGGCGCTGGCGGCGTCCGCGTACTGCTTCGCCGCGAGGTACACGTTGCCCGCGCCCCAGTAAGCCTGATAGTGCTTCGGATCAATGTTGACCGTCTGCCGGAAGGCGGCGAGGGCTTCCTGAAGTTGGCCGAGGCTCGCGTAGGCCAGCCCCATGTTGTAGTACGCGCCCTCGGCGTTCGGCGAGAGTCGGATGACGCGCTGGTAAAGCTCCACCGCCTCCTTGTAACGGCCCGCGCGCTGGTATTCGAGCGCCTGCCGAAAGTAGGAGTCGGCGTCGCCCTTTCCGTCCTGAAGCGAAGGCCCGACGGCATTCGTCGGCACGCCGTCCGCGCGCGCGGCAACAGCGGTCACGAAAAGAACAAACAAAAGAAGAACGACGGCGACATGGTGGCGGAGTCCGTTCGACATCAACATGATTTTCACCTCCCGAAGGCGGGCCTTTAACGCGTGCAGCGAAGCAGGGCGCGCTGTGCGCGCTGCCGTGGAAGCTTAGCGGAAACCCACGCCGATGAAAACAGCACGCGGAAGAAAATGCGGAACGGCGGAAGGGCTACGGCGGAAGGGTTCTGGGTTTTAGGTTTTGGGTTCTGGTTATCTCTTCCCAACACCCGGCACCTAAAACCCAGAACCCTTCCCCGCTTCATCCTTCATCCTTTCTTCCCGTGTCCGCCGCCGCCCGGCGTCTCGATCCTGACGCGGTCGCCGGGCCGCAACTCGGCTGAGCCTTTGGCCCCGACGCGGCGCGCGCGCCCTTCGTGAATGACCGAGTCGCGCCCCGTCCGCCCGTCCTCGCCGCCGCCGAGTCCGTAAGGCGCGCGCGCTCGTCTGTCGGCGAGCAGAGACATGCGCGCGTGCGCGAGCGACTCTATCTCTCTGACGACGCCGTCGCCTCCGCGGTGCGCGCCGCGCCCGCCCGAACCGCGCCGCAAACGGTACTCGCGCACGCGCAAGGGGTACGCGTACTCCAAAGCCTCGGCGGGCGTGTTCAGGCTGTTGGTCATGTGCGTGTGGACGCCGCTCACGCCGTCGAACTGCGGGCGCGCGCCCATGCCGCCCGCGACCGTCTCGTAGTAGGCGAACTCTTTTCCACTTCGCGGGTCAACGCCTCCGACCGTCAGGTTGTTCATCGTGCCCTGACTCGCCGCCGGGATGCGTTCGGGCAAAGCCCCCGCGAGAGCCTTGAGCAGAACGTCAACGATGCGCTGCGAGGTCTCGACGTTCCCGCCCGCGACCGACGCCGGGTGCTCCGCGTTCGTGACCGTCCCCTTCGGCGCGACGACTTCGATTGGTTCCATCAGCCCCGCGCTCGCCGGGACTTCCTCCGCGCCGACGAGGCAGCGAAAGACGTATGCGACCGCCGAGACCGTGATCGCCTCGACCGCGTTGACCGGCCCCGCGACCTGCGGCGCGCTTCCCCCGAAGTCAACGACGGCGCGCTCACCCTTCACTTCGACGCGCACGCGCAAAGTCACCTCGCCCGCGCTCACGCCGTCCGAGTCGAGCGCGTCTTCCGCCTCGTAAACTCCGTCGGGGATTGCCCTGATCGTCGCGCGCATCATGCGCGCCGAGTAGTCAATCAAGTGCCGCGCGTACTCGGTCGCCTCGACGACTCCCGCGCGCGACGCGATCTCAAGCAGACGCGCCGCGCCGGTCTTCAAAGAGCCGATCTGCGCCTCGAAGTCCGCGCGCCGCTCGCGCTCGACGCGCACGTTCGCCATCAGAAGGCGCATCACGTCCTCGACGACGCGCCCGCCGCGCACGAGTCGCACGGGCGGAATCCGCAACCCCTCGCCGTACACGTCCGTCGCCATCCCCATCGAGCCGGGCGTCGCGCCGCCGATGTCGGCGTGGTGCGCGCGGTTCGCGACGTAGAATATTGCGGATTGCGGATTGCGGATTGCGGATTGATGAGAGGCGCGGCGGCTTTCACTCAACTTGCCGCCTCGAACCGTATTGCCGGAATTTTTTAATGACAGCGGACGCTTTGAATCCGCAATCCGCAATCCGCAATCCGCAATTTCAAGGAAGACGCCCGCGACGAGCGTCACGTCCGGCAAATGTGTTCCGCCCGCGAACGGGTCGTTCAAGACGACCACGTCGCCCGGCTCAATCGTCGTCTCGCGCAGTGCGGCGGCGACGGCCATCGGCATTGAGCCGAGGTGGACGGGCATGTGGTCGCCCTGCGCGATGACGCGGCCCCGTGAGTCGAAGACGGCGCACGAGTAGTCGCGCCGCTCCTTGATGTTCGGCGAGTGCGCCGTGCGCCTGAGCACAAGCCCCATCTCCTCCGCGACCGAGGTGTAGAGCGCGCGGTAGATTTCCAGCGTCGTCGGGTCGAAGCGTTTACTCACTTTCACTCAGCCTTATTTGATCGTCTTTCCGAGCATGGTCAAGATGCCGAAGACGATCCAGAACAATCCCAAAATGATGTAGCCGATTCGCGTAACCGCTTCGGTCGAAGGACTCTCCAATCTGTTAGGGTACAATCTTGAGAACCACCTGCGATGTTGCTCGACGGCCTTCCTCGCCCACGTCTTACTGAAGAGAAGGGACAGCGCCCCCGCACAAGTGAATGCCGAGCCTAACATCAACACGAAGGGTTCCGCTTTCATGCTTTCCTCAACTCGACGACCAAATTTCCGCGCTCGTCTGTTCGCGCGTGGACGCCTTCGGGGACGAGCGTCGTCGAAGAATACTCCGTGACGACGCAAGGCACGCGGAGGCGCGCGGGCGCTGGTAAATCTTCGCGGCGATAGACGGCCACTTCGCGCGGGCCTCCGTCGAAGTGAACGCGCGCCGCGCGTGGCGGCGCGGCGACGATTGACTGTTGGCTGCGGCGCGTCCGCGCGTCCTTCAGTCGTTCGACGAGTCCGACGGAGCGAAGGCGCGCGCTCACGACCTCAATCGTCTTCGCCGACTGCGCGTAGCCGTAGCGCGACTCGTGCTCTTGATGAAAACGCGAGACGACGCGCGTGCCCCAGGGGATTTCAAGCTCGAACGACTGCCCCTTGTACCGCGCCGCGATTGTTCGCGCGTGACGCTGCCTCGCCCCGTCGAAGCCTTCGCGGCGGAGGGCCGCGCGCGCCGCGCGCTCCATCTCGCCGAAGGCGCGCTCGATCTCTTCCGCGCGCCCGCCGTCGGCGATCTCAATCATGAGCGTGCGGCTGTAATTCTTGACGACATCCGCGCGCAGGCAACCCGCAGCCGAGAGCGCGCCCGGCTCGCGCGGCACGACGACGCGCGGGATGCGCAGGGCGCGCGCAAGCTCGATGGCGTGCAACCCGCCCGCGCCGCCGAACGTGACGAGCGCACACGCGCGCGGGTCGAAGCCGCGTTCGACCGACACCGCGCGCAGCGCGCGCTCCATGCCGGCGTTGACGACGCGCACGACGCCGAGCGCGGCCTCCGCGTGCGACACCTCGCGTCCCGACGCCGCGCTCATCTCGCGCGCGAGTTTCCGCAAAGCTCCGACGGCGCGCGCCTCGTCCAGCTTGAACTCGCCGCCGAGCAAGTCCGCGCCGCCGAATCTCCCCAGGACGAGATTCGCGTCCGTCACCGTCGGCTGCGTCCCCCGCCCGTAGCACGCGGGGCCGGGCACTGCGCCCGCCGACTCCGGCCCGACGCGAAGACTGCCGCCCGCGTCAATCCTCGCGATTGAGCCTCCGCCCGCGCCGACCGTGTGAATGTCGAGAACTGGCACGGCGACGGGGAGTCCTGCGACCGACGCCTCGTTCGTCAGACGAAGTTCGCCGCCCGCGCACAGCGCAACGTCGGTCGAAGTGCCGCCCATGTCGAACGTGATGATGTCGTCTATCCCGGCGCCGCGCGCCGCGTGTGTTGCGCCGACGACTCCGCCCGCCGGCCCCGAAAGAATTGTCCGCACGGGTTCGTCCGCCGCGACGCGCGCAGAGATGCTCCCGCCCGACGACTGCATCACGCGAAGGCTGCGCGCCGAAACGTGCGCGCCGAGGCGCTCCAGGTACGCGCCCATCAGAGGCTGAAGGTAAGCGTTGATCGCGACGGTCGAGGTGCGCTCGTACTCGCGGTATTCGGGGAGGATTCGGTGCGAGACGGAGAGCGGCACGCCCTTCAACTCTTCGACGAGCGCGCGCTCGATCCTTCGCTCGTGTTCGGGCCGCGCGAACGAGAAGAGCAGGCAGACGGCGACCGCCTCGACGCGCGCGCGCTTCAACCTGCGGACGAGCTTTTCTATCTCCCCGTCTTCGAGTCCGACGACGACCGAGCCGTCCGCCGCGACGCGCTCGCGCACGCCGAGCCGCAGCCCGTCGGCGACGAGCGGCGCGGGCCGCGCCCAGTTCAAATCATAAAGGCTCCCGCGCGCCTGCCGCCCGATGACCAGCACGTCCTCGAACCCTTCGGTCGTCACCAAGCCTACGCGCGCGCCGCGGCGTTCGAGCAGCGCGTTCGTGCCGACGGTCGTCCCGTGCACGACTTCCAGATCACGCAGACGCGCGCCCGTCTCCCGCGCCGCGCGCCTGAGGCCCTCGACGATCGCGCGCGAAGGGTCGTCCGGCGTCGAGGCCACCTTGAAAATCCGCGCGCGCCCTTCGGCGTGATAGACGAAGTCCGTGAACGTCCCGCCCGTGTCCACGCCGACGCGCACGACCGTTACCCTTCTCTTTTTTGAACTCGTCACGAAGGATCAAATGGAGGAGAAAAAGCACACTGCCAATCGAGCCGTCTCGGGCGCGGCGTCAATCTAAAAACGTGAACGCGCGCGTCACCGTTTACCTCATCGTATGTAGATGTCGTAAACGTACACACCACCTATGTCATCGCGCCCGATTGGGCCGATCTTCACTTTCTCAAACGAAAAGCCGGCCTCCCGCAAAATTTTTTCATACCCCTCACAGGAAACCTTAAAGTCCCCGACCTCGTCCAGACCGGATTTCAGTGCCGCCCGCTCCAGCTCTACTAAAGCCTGATTCTGTCCGGCAAGCTCTATGATGTGATTATGGTAGGCTTCGAGCGCCTCTCTCCGCGTCATCTTGCCGCCGCTGTAATCGGGGAGGAACTCGTCGCCGACGATGTATCTCCCGCCCGGCGAAAGGTTGCGCTTGACGTTCTCAAAATACGAGGCTTTGTCCTCGAACTTTATGTGGTGGTCGGCAAACGACGAGAAGATGAATTCGTACTCCCCGTCGGGGTCAAAGGTGCGGCTGTCTTCGTTGAAAAACTTGACACTGGCGCAATCAGTCTGAAGTTTATAGACGAGTCTCTTAAAGCACACCCAGTCAAGCTCGATGGCATCGACGCTGACGTTGGGCTGCCTGACCAGCCGCTTCGTAAAGATTCCCGTGCCGGCCCCGAGTTCCAACACCTTGCAGCCTTCGTCCGAGCCGCCGCGGTGTCCGGAGAAGACCTCGAGCATCTTCTCCATCATCTCGACGTAGTAAGCGTGCTCTTCTTCGTGCAGGTCATACTCGTCAACGGAAATGTAGTCGGACATCTCAACCGACCTTAGCTTAACTTCCGTCAGCGGGCGCTCGAAGACGCGCTCGCGGATGCTCTCCATGGGTTCGCGGCTCTCCGGGTCTATCCACCTGGCATACCGCGAGATTTTCTTGTACATCTTTTCATGCTTAATGATTTCGTCGTTCTCTACCGAAAAGGTGATTGCGACCAGCGGCTTCGTTTTGTCATACGCCGCGAGAAGTTTGCTGTCCGGCAACTCTATAATTGAGAAGTCCTTATTGAACGGGTAGAACTCCCTAGTCAGCGCCTCGAAGCTCATCGCACGGACGGTGTATTTTTTAGCGTGAAGCCGGAGGGTCTCGAAGTTCCTCGTAAAGTCTTCCGGCGTGATGAACACGAAAATTCGCTCGTTCTCCTCTCGCGCGGTCTCCAAAATTTCCCGCCCCGCCAACTCCTGCCAGTACCGCTCCTGCTGATCAACGAGCGCGAGCGCCCGCACCTTGGGCTTGAGATTTTTTTGTAGGGAGATGAGGTGATAAGGGTACTGACCCGCCGGGATCGAGAAACCCGTCTGCACGTCCCTGAGTTGCGTGCCCAGCTCGCCGATAGAAGTGCTGATCACGTGCTTGAGGCAGACGTTACTCCTGTAATTCTCGTTCTCCCTTATCGCGGCAACGGCTTCGACGATGGACCTGACGTTTTCATCTATGCTGGACGGGGTGACTTGAAGCTTGCTCTGAAGGCTGCGTAGCGTTTCTTCAAACTTCCCGAACTTAAATTCGACCCACCTCTCGGCCTCGTCTCTCCCCGCGGAGATCATTTCGTTCAGCAGCTTCACCAGATCGTTTCTGTTCGTGCCGTCCAACACTTGCAGGTTGGTCAGGGGCGCGCGGATACTTTCACCGAACTTCAGAATCTTAAAGTTGTTAAGCCGTCCGTAGAGCAGCCCGGCCTCGAAGTTGACCCAGGGCTTGAGAGACGCCCCCGGCGTCAGACACCCCACGGCGTACTTTGCGGTTTTCGTCGCGTTGATGATCTCTTGAAACCAGGCGTTACCCGAACCGATGCTCGTGCTTGAGACCCAGGGTTCAAGCTCAAAATGATGCAGTATGGTCTCCGCCAATGCTTCTGCAATCTGCTGTCCGGCTTTACCCGACCAGGAGATGAAAACCCGCTCTTTCTTTTTTTTCGTCATAACAACTCCTTTGACCGAAGCCGTTCGATTCGCCGGTGGGCTGGCCTGGCGGAGACCCACGTGGAAATTAGTTTCGCCGGCCTGCGCCGCAGCGGCCAGGGCTTACTTTCCTTTCAAGTGTTTCAGTGAGCGCGCTGGTAGAGAACTTTCTTTAACCGTCGTGGATACAAGTGCGGCTTATATATCCATTGACCCTCTTTGTCAATCCGGGTTCGGAGGGACTGTCACGCGTGAGCAACTGGAAGCCATCTCACGAATACCCCGAGCAGATTCCGAAGCCGCATAAACATAGCGACTCCAAACTACGCCGGGTGTATTTACGAGATGATTTCTAATAAACGTGGCCGCCCCGCCCGGAGGCGGCCACTCGAATTCTTACTTTTCGCCGGCGGCGCGAACCGCTAGAGCGGCGGCCTCTGCCATCCGCCGAGCGCCGACTCCACCGCGAGCGCGGCGGCGAGCGCCACGTCTTCGCGCCACGGTCGCGCGACGAGTTGTGCGCCGACGGGCAGACCTTCTTCGGAAGTGCCCGCGCGCACCACCACGCCGGGCCAGCCCGTCATGTTGTAGAGCATCGTGTAGCTGAAGAAGAGTTGGTTCTCGTCGTCGAAGGTCGTTCCGTGCGGCATCGCCGTGCGCGCGCAGGGCGGGCAGAGGATGAGGTCGTAGTCGCGCATGAAGGAGATCATCGCGGAGCGCCACTGGTCGAGTTGGAAGACGAGCATGACCAAATCCGAGGTCGTCATCGTCACCGAGCCGAGGAGTTCCAGCAGCCGGTTCATCAGCGCGCTCGTCTCGCCCGTGCCCGAAAGCATCAACATCATTCGCAGCCCCGCGCCGCCGTCCGCCGCGTAGAGTCCGCGCAGCATCTCGTATGCGTTCGCGGGCACGGGCGGTCGCGCCTCGACGACTTCGCAGCCCGCGTCGCCGAGAGAGCGCGCGGCGTCGCGCACGACCGAGGCGATGTCGGCGGTCGGCGCGACGACGCCGTTGTCCGTGTGGAAGGCCACGCGCAGAGTTTTCAAGTCAACGTCCGTGTGCTTGCCGACGGGGAAGGGCACGACGGTCGGGTCTCGCCAGTCCACGCCGCAGAGAATGGGGAGCGCGAGCGCGAGGTCTTCGACGCGGCGGGCGAGCGGGCCGATCTGCCAGACGGAGTCGAGCAATCCGCCCGGCGGCAGGAAGTGTCCCGTGCGCGGCGTGCGGCCCGTGGTCGGCTTGATTCCGGCGATGCCGCAGAAGTGCGCCGGCAATCGAATGCTCCCGCCCGCGTCGCTCCCCAATCCGAGCGGCGACATCCCCGAAGCGACGCCCGCGGCCTCGCCGCCCGAAGAGCCTCCGGGCGTGCGCGTCGGGTCGTAAGGATTTTTCGTCTGGCCGTAAACGAGATTGTCGCTCTCGAAGGCGAGCGAAAGCTCCGGCACGTTCGTCTTGCCGAGCACGACCGCGCCCGCCGACTTGTAGCGCGCGACGCCGACCGCGTCCTCTTCGGGGATGAACTGCGCGCGCCCCTTCGTGCCGCCCGCCGAGACTATGCCTGCGGTCTCGAACGCGTCCTTGATCGTCACGGGCACGCCGTGGAGCGCCCCCCAATTCTCGCCGCGGGCGAGAGCGGCGTCGGCCTCGCGTGCGCGTGTGCGCGCGGCGTCGGCTGTGAGTTGCACGACGGCGTTGATCTTCGGGTTGACTTCCTCGATGCGCGCGAGATGCGCGTTGATAACCTCTTCCGACGAGACTTCCTTCTCACGAATCGCGCGCGCGATCTCGGTCGCCGACGCGTAGATGATTTCGTCCATCGCTCCTCCAATAATTTATGCCGTGACGAAGGCCGCGCTCGCCTGAGCGCGTTCAACGCGGCAGTGTCTCAGACAGCAGCCGAAAGACGTTGCCGCCCATGATCATTCTTATCTCGTCTTCGCTGAATCCTTCGGCGAGGAGCGCGTCCGTGATCTCGACGACGCCGGTCGTGTCGAAAGGCTCTCCGACCGCGCCGTCGAAGTCGGAGCCGAGCGCGACGTGTTCGACTCCGGCAACGCTCGCCGCGTAGCGAATCGAACGCGCAATCGCACGCGCGTCGGTGCCGCACGTGGCCGTGTCCCAGTAGCCGATGCCGACGACGCCGCCCGTCGCCGCGATTCCGCGCAGTTCGTCGTCGCTCAGGTTGCGCTGGTTGTCGCAAGTGCCGCGCACTCCCGTGTGCGTGTCAATGACGGGGCGCGTGGCGACCCTGAGCACGTCGTCAATCGTGCGCGGCGCGGCGTGCGCCACGTCCAGAAGCATCCCGCGCGCCTCCATCCGTCGAATCATCTCGCGCCCCTTGTCGGTCAGGCCCGTCTTGTTCACGCCGTGCGCCGAGCCGCCCCACTCGTTGTCGAAGAAGTGCGTCGGGGCCATCGTGCGAAAGCCCGCGTCGAAGAGCACGTCAACGTTGTTCACGTCTCCGTCTAAAGCGTGCGCGCCCTCGATGCCGAGCAGCCCGGCGACGAGTCGCGGGTCTTCTTTGCGGCGTTCGAGGAAACGCGCGAGGTCGCCCTGAGTCCTGACGACGACGAAGCGACCGCCGGAGCGCGCCGCCGCGTCGTCGAGCTTGCGCGCCTGATAGAGCGCGCGCTCTTTGAGGCTGCGCCACGACGCGACCGGCCAGCGCTCGGCGACGGCGAGCGGCGTGATCTCGTCGCTCGCGCCCGTGTTGCTCTCGTAGTTCGAGCCGAACGGAACTTTCGTGACGACGGTGAAGTTCTGGAGCGCGACGCCTCCTTCGACGAGTCGCGGGATGTCAACGTGGCCGCGCGACGCGCGCGCGAGCAAGTCCCTGTCCCACAGGAGCGAGTCGGCGTGGAGGTCTGCGACGAGCAGCGTCTTGTGCAGCGCGCGCGCACTGTCCGAAGCGTTGTACGGCGGACGCTGCCGCGTGCGGTTCGACCAAAGCTCGACCGCCGCGGGCGCGACGAAGAAGAACGCGAGCGCGGCGAGCGTGACGAGTGCCGCGAAGACGATGAGCAGTCTCCTCTTCATCAAAAGTCCGTGACGGTGACGCGGCAGCCCGAATCGTTCGCGGCGCGCGCGGCGTCGAGGACGAGCTGCGTGTGGTGGCCGTCGTCGAAGGTGGCCGCGCCGTCAATCGTCGTCCGGCCTTCGCGCACCGCGGCGACGATCTCGCGCGCGAAGATCGTGAAGCCGCGCGACCACTCGTTGTCGCGGAGGCCCGAAGCGAGCGGCGCGTTGTCGGTCGAGACGCGGTGCCAGGAGTTGTCGCCCACGCGGGACAGCCAGAGGTCGCCGGCGCCCTCGACCCGGAGCGCGCCCTCCGAGCCGAAGACCGCGACGCTGTGTTCGCCCGCGCCCGGCTCGACCATCGAGATCGAGACGACGCCCGTCGCGCCTTCCGTCACGGCACCGTCGTCGAAGTTCACGAGCAGGCTCGCCTCGTCGTCGGTCGTGACGGCGCGCGTCTCGCCGGTCGTCTGGTCGCGGCGCTCGCGGACGTGCGCCGCGAGCGAGGCCGCGACGTGCGAGACGCCGGTGAACAGGAGCCAGCGCAACGAGTCAACGGCGTGCGAGCCTATCGCGCCGAGTGCGCCGCCGCCCGCGCTCTCGTCTGACCACCAACTCCATTCCTTGTCTGCGGACGCGCGCGAGTCCGAGCGGAAGACGAACTTCGCGTGGCGCACGCGACCGATCTCGCCGCGCAGAATCATGTCGCGCATCAGACGGCGCGCGGGCAGGAGTCGCAGCTCGTGGTCAACGAGCGCGAGCAGGCCCGACGCGCGCGCCTTCTGCCGCATCGCGTTTGTCTCGTCGGCGTTCATCGCCATCGGCTTCTCGCAGAGCACGGCCTTGCCCGCTTCGAGCGCGGCGATGGCGATCTCGGCGTGCGTCGAGGGCGGCGTGACGATGGAGACGAGGTCAACGTCTTCGCGCGCGACGACCTCGCGCCAGTCGGTCGTCGCGAAAGGGATTTCAAACTCGCGCGCGACCGCGTCGGCGTTCTCCCTTCGATGGCTCGCGACCGCCGCGACGCGCGCGCCCTCGACCGCGCGGAATGCGGGAAGTTGCGTCGTGCGCGCGAAGCCCGTGCCGATGATGCCGATGCCGACCGATTCTCGTCTGGACAAAGTGACCTCCTTGTTCTTCGTCTCGCGCCGCCCGCTCACTTCTGCTCGTTCTGCGTTGACGGCTTCGCGCCGGCGGACGCGCGCGAGACGGGCTTCTGATAGTTCGGGTAGGGCGGGCGCTGGTGCTTCTGCGGCGGGTTCTTCTCAAGGTCTGCGAGCAGAAGCTCGACCGCCTTCTCCAACTGCGGGTCGCGGCCCGCGCGCCACGCCGCGGGGTCGAGTTCGATTTCCACGTCGGGCGCGACGCCGTGGTTCTCGACCTCCCAGTCACCGTTTAAGCCGTAGATGGCCGCGTCGGGCGCGGTGACGAATCCGCCGTCCATCAACTCCGGCATGCGGAAGGCCGCGATGAGTCCGCCCCACGTGCGCTTGCCGACGAGCGGGCCGATCTTCAATTTGTGGAAGTACCACGGAAGCGCGTCGCCGCCTGAGCCTGCGAGTTCGTTGATGATCATCGCCTTCGGGCCGTAGATCGCGCCGAGCGGCGTGGGCACGTCGCGACCGTCGCGGAAGTTTATGAAGTTGAGGAGCGGGCGCGACAGGTAGTCAACGATGTAGTCGGCAAGCGCGCCGCCCTGGTTGAAGCGCTCGTCAACGACCGCGCCCTCTTTTTGCGTCTGCGCGAAGAAGTATCGGTTGAAGCTCTCGTAGCCGGGGCCGGAAGTGTCGGGCACGTAGATGTAGGCGAGGCGTCCCGCGCTCGCTTTGTCAACCTTGCGGCGGTTCGACTCGATCCAGTCGCGGTTGCGAAGCGCGGTCTCGCTCGCGACGGGGACGACCGTCACCTCGCGCGCGCCCTTGCCGTCGGGGTCGGGGCCGACTTTGATGAGAACCTGCTTGCCGGCCTTGCCCTCGAAGAAGCTGAAGACGTTGTCGGTCGCCTTCACTTCGCGCCCGCCGACGGCGAGCAGGTAGTCGCCGACGTGGACGTTGACGCCGGGCTGCGTGAGCGGCGCGCGCAAGGAAGGGTTCCAGCTCTCGCCGTTGTAAATCTTGGCGAAGCGGTAGCGACCGTTCTCGATCTTGTAATCGGCTCCGAGCAGCCCGCCGGGAACCGCGTTCGGTCGCGGCGCGTCGCCGCCGCCGATGAACATGTGGCCGACGGTGATCTGGTTGAGCATCTCGCGGAAGAGGTACGTGAGGTCGGAGCGGTGCGCGACCGATTCGAGGTACGGCTCGTATGTGCGCTTCATCGCGGCGATGTCAACGCCGTGGAGGTTCGGGTCGTAGAAGAAGTCTCGCTCGCCGCGCCAGACCTCGTTGAACATCTGCCGCCACTCGGCCTTCGGGTCAACATAGGTCTCCATGTCCGAAGTCTTCAGAACTCCCTCGCCCGGCTTCAAAGGCTGCGCGGTCGCCGCGATGACCCAGTTCGAGGCGGCGGGCGGCCCCATCCGAAGCAGCATCTTCTCGCCGTTGGCCGAAACGTCGAAGAAGCTGACGCCCTCGGCCACCTTGTCGAGCTTGCGCTTGTCGAGGTCGAACTTGTGCAGCACGAATCCCGGCGGGCCGACGGGGCCGGACGCGCCCGCGGGCAGTCGCTCAAGCAGGAAGAACGTGCCGGCCTTGCCCGCGTAGAGTCCCGCGTAGTCGCGCGCCGGAATCATCGCGAGCGCCACGTCGCGCTGGTCAATGCCTTCGAGGTCAATGCGCGTGGGCGGCGTCTCTTTCTTCGCGGGCTTCGCGCCAGCGGGCGGAGTCTGACCCGAAGCGCTCGGAGTCTGCGGCGAGTTCGGGGCTTGTGCGTCGGGCGTCTGCGCCGCGTCGTCGGGCTTGCGCTCGCCCCTGTCCTCGGCGGCCATCTTCTCCTCGTCCGATTCGGGGCTGACCGGCGAGGGCAGGTTGTTCGGAAGCACGATGGCATAGACGCTCCGCGACGACTGGTGCGGGAAGGCAGACATCTCGGCGAAGCTGAACGTCGGGCCGAGGTTCGTGCTGGCGGTGAAGTAGAGGTACTTGCCCGACCTGTCGAACGCGGGGTAGCGCGCGTCGCTCATGCCGTCGGTGAGTTGGTTCGTCTTCGCCGCGTCGAGCGAATAGACGAAGACCGCGCGCAGGTGGTTGTCGAGCTGTTTCGTGTAGGCGAGCCAGCGGCTGTCGGGCGACCACGCGGGCGTCATCACGTCGTCGCGGATGCCGTCGGGGTTCTTGTCAACCTTGACGGTCTTGCCTGTGGCAACGTCAACATACCAGAGGTTCAGGCGCTTGTCGGTGTAGGCGATCTTCTTCGAGTCGGGCGACCAGACGGGGTCGTAGAAGAACGACGGCGGGTCGCCCAAAGAAATCTTCTTCACGTCGCCTTCGCCGCTCTGGTCTCTGACGTGCAACGCATACTCGCCCGACTCGTCGGAGAAGTATGCGATTGAGCGACCGTCGGGCGACCAGGCGGGGTCGCGCTCCATGACGCCGACCGTGTTCGTCAGGTCGCGCACGTCGCCCTTCTCGGCGGGCACGGTCAGGATTTCGCCGCGCGCCTCGAAGACCGCGCGCGCGCCCGAAGGAGAGATGTGCGCGTTCGCGATGCGCGCGCCGACCTTCTCGTAGTGCGGCCTGACGGTCGCCACGTCGCCCGCGACGCGTATGCCGACCCTGCTCGTCTTGCCGGACTTCAGGTCGTAGAGATTTATCGAGCCGAACTGCTCGTAAACTATCGCGCCGGGGCCGGCCGAGGCCGACTTGATGTCGAGTCCGTCGTTCTCGACGGCGCGCGCGACCTGCTTCGTCTTCGTGTCGAAGGAGTAGAGCGTGACGGCCCCGCCGCTGCGGTCGGAGAGGAAATAGATTTTATCCCCGACCCACATCGGGTTCGTGTCGTTCGAGTTCTCGCGCGGGAGTTTTTCTATCGAAGAGTCGGAGAGCTGC
The DNA here is from genome assembly GCA_035652995.1 of Pyrinomonadaceae bacterium. Lineage (GTDB taxonomy): Bacteria > Acidobacteriota > Blastocatellia > Pyrinomonadales > Pyrinomonadaceae > QHXN01. The sequence continues at coordinate 6,189 of DASRCS010000277.1, read as the reverse complement.
GCGATCCAGATGGGCTGCGTCTGCCCGCCGTGGTAGCGCTTCCAATCGGGCTGCCAGCGCGCGAGAGGCTCGTAGGCGATGTGCGAGCCGTCGGGCGAGAACGAGCCGCGGAAGGCCATCGGCAGCGGGATTTCGTTTTCGAGTCCGCCGCCTTCGAGCGGCACGGTGAAGAGGCGCGTGAAGTTCGAGTAGCTGTTGCGCGCCGACGAGAAGACGACCGAGCGACCGTCCGGCGTCCAGCCGACGACCGTGTCCGCGCTCGGATGATAAGTCAGCCGTCGCGGCACTCCGCCCGCGGCGGGGATGACATAGACGTCGAAGTTGCCGTCGTACTCGCCCGTAAACGCGATCCACTCGCCGTCGGGCGAGAAGACCGGGTCGGTCTCCACGCCCGTGCCCGTCGTCAGGTGAATCGCGTCGCCGCCCTCGCGCGCCACAGACCAGAGGTCTCCGGCGTAGGAGAAGACGATGCGCGTGCGGCTGAGCGTGGGTTTTTGCAAAAGCAGCGGCCTGTCCGTCACCTGCGCGAGCGCCGCGAGCGAGGCACAAAGCAACAGCGAGAGTGCGAGCACGATTCTTTTCATTTTCGATTCTTCCTGCGCGAGAATTTTGCGGACGGTTTCGGAAGCGGGCACAAGGCCGCGCGGGTCGTGCCCTCAGTCTGCGCGCGGTAAAGATACGCGCACGGCGGGCCTTCTTTCAAGGCGTGTGATGCTAACGGACGCGGCCCGCTCGCCCTCGACCGTGCGGAAGGCGGGGAGTTGTGTCGTGCGCGCGAAGCCCGTGCCGGTGCCGACAGTCTTTTTTTATCCGTTCAATTACCGGCCAGCAGCACGCGCCGTCTTCTGTTGCAATAGAGTTCGTCGGTGTCCGAACTGCCTCGAAGTTTTACGGCGATGACAGTTCGCGCAGCGCACGTCGCATTTTTCTATCTCAGCCTGAATCTTCGCCCAAGAGTAACGCCTCTCGATCATTTGGGCGATGTACAGAACTCTTGAGGCGGCATCGCGGTGGTCGAACTCAAGTACCACGGGGTCTGACTCGCCGCAGTCAACACAGGGATGCGCCCTGAGATAGTTGAACACCCTTTCCGCCTTGTCGTCTTTCAGCCTTTTGTTGAAAACCTTCAGCCGCTCTCGCATCTGCTGCGACCTCGCGGCGTACCGGCGCTTGTTCGCCGCGTTGATGCAGTCGCGGCAGTACGTCGTGTGTCCGTCCGCGTTTATGCTGCGGACGGTGAAGGCGTCGAGAGGCTTACGCCTGTGGCAAATAGAGCACGTTTTAAGGTGAATGGTAGTCCGGGACAAGCGCGCCCCCTGATGAGCGTGAATTATGCCCCCGGCAGGACTTGAACCTGCAAACCGTCAGATTATGAGTCTGCCGCTCTAACCAATTGAGCTACGGGGGCATGAGCTAGCGAAACGTGACGCGATTATAAAGTTCCAAGTCGCGCAGCCGCAAGCGACCGGCAATGGCAACCGCTTCTGTTCAACGCTCCGCGCCCATCGCCTCCTTGAGCGCGTTGATTTGGGCGAGGTGGCGCGCGTCGTGGAGGCCGATGAAGGCGAGCCACTGGTAGAGGTCGAGCGGGCCGAAGGCGGGGTGCGGGAAGCGCACGGCGGTGCCGTCAACGCCGTCGAAGCGCGGGCGCAGGTTGTGGACGGCGGCGCGCGTCTCGCGGAGGCGCGCGACCGACTCGGCGAGCGGAGCGCCCGTCGGTCGCGCTCTCTCCGGCGCGTTGTACTTTTGCCCGCGCGAACGCTCGACGAACTCCGCGACCGAGACGGGCGCGAACGCCGCGCCGCCTTCGCGCGCGCTTCCGGCGGCCTCGGCCTTGCCGAGCAGCGAGGCGAGGAGGCGCGCGACGCTGGCCTCGACCATCGAGAGGTGCTCGACGATCTCCGCGGCAGACCACCTGTCGGGCGACGTGCGGAACGATTGCTGCTCGTCGCTCAAACCCTCGACGGCGCGCAGCAGGCTCGCGCGCTTCGCGTCTATGTCATCGTAGATTTCCGCGACGCTGTTGTAGTTCATGGGCGTTCGGCTCCGTCGTCGAATGATGAATTGCGGCGAGGCGACTCGGAATCAGACTGCGCGGCGGGGCGCGCGCGAGACGGAGCCGAGGACGGCGGCCTGCGGCGAGAGGTGGAGCGCGTGCCAGCGCGTGTACTTGAAGGTCGGCAGCGGCTCGCTGCGGTAGAAGCGGACGAAGGCCGTCTCGGCGAAAAGCGTCTCAGGCGCGACCCATTCGAGGCGGACTATCGGGTTCAACGAGATGAGCACGGTCGCGTCCGAAGTCTGCCCGGCGCTCTGCGTCTGCGCGCCGCCCTTGTTGCTCGGCTGCGCGCCGTTCTGCGGCTCGCCCTTCTTCAGGACGCGCTCGTCGTAGTCGGCTGAGGCCGCGCGCAGTTGCTCCTGAAGCGAAAGGCCGGCGCCGCCCGGCTGCGCGCCCTCGGCGTCGTAGATGGCAACGTCGTAGTCGAACGCGGTCGCGACCTTCGAGCCGTCGGGCGACCACGCGGGCGAGACGGGCGTGGCGCGGTCGTCGAGCAGACGCTCGCGACCGTCGAGCGTGATCAGCCGCGGTCGTCCCGCGGGCAACAACCCTTGACTGCGCCGCGCCTCCCACTCGTCCTCCTTGCAGGCGAGCGCCGCGATCTGGCTGCCGTCGGGCGACCAGGCGAGTTGGAAGTAGATGAGTCCTTCGCGCGTGGTGAGCGGGCGGAGGTTGAAGCCGTCGCGGTCGCCGACGTAAACCTGCTCGGTCTTGAAGGTCTGCACCGAGGGGATGGCGGGCGCGACGCTCGGCTCCGGCGCGGGCTGCTCGCCGGGCGCGGGTGCCTGCGTGATGTCGGGCGGCGACGACTGCGCCGGCGTCGGACTCGCGCTCAGCGCGGGGTTGCGGATGCCGCTGAAGAGAATGCTCTGGCCGTCGGGCGACCACGCGACCTCGGTGGGGAAGACTCCGGTCAGGTCTGTCGGCAGGACGTTGCGGATGAACTGCCCCTCGACCGAGTAGAGGTCAATGCGGAAGTCGGTCTCGGTCGCGCTCGTGCCGTAGAGCGCGAGCGCGCGCTGCCCCGAAGGGTCAACGACCGTGCGGATGAGCGCTTCGGCATTTCCGCGCCGCGTCTCGAAGTCAGTCTTGATGGCCGCGAGCGGCTCCTCCGGCGCGTCGTCGCGCAAGCGCTCCGGCAGCTTGTCCGCGCTCACGTCCGGCTCGAAACGGAAGGCGAGCCGCGCCGCCGGCACGTCGCGCAGACTCTTCGGCGCGACCTTCAGCCCCGTCGTCTCCTCGACCTGACGACACCCGGACGCAACGCACGCGACCGTCAACAGCGCCGCCGCAAACTTTATCCTAAGCCTACCCGAAGTCACTTATTTTTTCGTCCGCCCATTTGATTTTTGAAGGACGATGATAGGAAGCGACGCGCACGAAAGCAAGGCCGGTAAATGAGGAATGATTAGTGCGGAATGACGAGTGATGAATGTGAAGCGGCTTGAGGCTTTCAATTCATCACTCGTCACACCGCATTCATCATTTATTTTTCCAGTCCGGCTTGCGCTTCTCCATGAAAGCGCGGACTCCCTCCTGCGCGTCCTCGGTCTTCATCAGGTCGTTGAGGTAGATGTCTTCGACGCGCGAGAGCGCTTCGAGGAACGCGTGACCGCGCGCGGCGTCCAGGGCGCGGCGCGTCATTTCGAGCGCGGGCGCGGAAAGCTCGCGCAGGCGTGAGAGAATCTCTTGCAGCTTCGCTTCGAGCCTTTCGGACTCGACGACGTGGCTGACGAGTCCGAGGCGCAGGGCCTCGCGCGCGTCGAAGATTTCGCCCGTCAGCACGAGTTCGCGCGCGCGGCGCTCGCCGATGATGCGCGGCAAAAGGATCGCCGCGACGGGCGGGAAGACGCCGAGCTTGATTTCGGGCTGGCCGTACTTGGCGCGCGCCGAAGAGATGACGATGTCGCAGCCCGCGACGAGTTCGCAGCCGCCGCCGAGTGCCGCGCCCTCGACGACCGCGACGGTCGGCTTCGCCAGAAGCTCCATCGCGCGGAAGACGCCGTGGAACGATTCGAGCATCTGATAGACCGTCTCCGGCTGGTGCTCCTCGACCGAGACGCCCGCGCTGAAGGCGCGCGAACCCTCCGCCGCGTCGAAGACGACGGCGACCATGTCGCGCGCGCTCATGCAGTCGGTGAGCGCGCGTTCGACCTCGCGCATCATCGCGATGGTGAAGATGTTGAGCGGCGGGCGCGCGAACGTTATCCGCCCGACTCGATCCTCGACGCGAAACTCGATGTGTTCGTAGAAGTCCGCCATCGTCCCTCGGCCCCAAAGCCCCCGACCCGGAAAGTTATTCTACACTCGATTGGCCGCGACGCGACGCTTCCTTGCGGGGCGCGCGGAGTCCGAACGCTCAGACCTCGCCCGCTCCGCTCTTGCGCCGCCAGAGCCGGAGCGCGAGGAAGACGGGGAGGCTCGCCGCGAGCAGTTCGAGCGCGAAGACGCTGTTCTCGGTGTCGTCCTTGACCGCGCCGACGAGGAAGGCGACGGAGCCGGCGAGCGCGAGCGCGGTCGTCAGCGGGTAGCCCCAGGCGCGATACGGTCGCGGCGCGTCAGGCTCGCGCCACCTGAGCACGAAGACGGAAGTGAAGGCGGCTGCGTAGTCCGTGACGAAGAAGAAGGCGATGGCCGCGAGCACGCGCTCGAACCTGCCGCTGAAGACGATCATCAGCACGGCGACGAGCGTGCTCAAAGCGAGCGACGCCGTCGGAGTGCCGCCCGCGTTGACGCGCGAAGCACCGCGCCAGAAGAGCCGGTCTCGGCTCATCGCGTAGATGACGCGCGGCGCGGTCATCGTGTTCCCGTTCACGGACGCGAGCAGGGAGACGATAGCCACCGCGCCGATGACGGTCGCGCCGCGCGGGCCGAAAATCTGCACGGCGGCTGCGCCCGCGGCGAGCTTCTCGCCCGCGAGTTGTTGGATCGGCAGCACGTAGATGAGCGCGAGGTTGAAGAGGAGGTAGATGCCGATGACGAGAAGGACGCTGCCGATCATCGCGCGCGGGATGTTGCGCGCGGTGTCTTCGACCTCCTCGCCGAAATAGACCGTGCTGTACCAGCCGTCGTATGTGTAGATGACGCCCTGCAACGCAATCACGAGCGCGGAGACGAACGACAGGCCCGCGGGCGTCGTCGGACTCGCGGCCTGCGACGCCGGCCCGCTCGCGGCTTGTTGTCCGTTCGAGTGTCCGCCGAAGGCGAAGCAGGCGGCGATGAGTGCGACGAAGGCGAGCGTTTTCAAAAGGCTCGTCAACTCCTGCGAGCGGCTGCCCCACCGCACGCCGCGCCACTGAAGCACGGCGAAGGCGACGGTCACGAGGGAAGCGACCCACAGCTCGCGCCCCTTGAGCGAAGGCGCGAGCGCGCCCGCGTACTCGCCGATGACGAGCGCGACCGCCGAGACCGTGCCGCACGTCGAGAGCCAGTCGCTCCAGCCGACGACGAAGCCGGGGTACTCGCCGAGCGCGCGGCGCACGAAGACGTACCAGCCGCCGGAGCGCGGGATCATCGTCCCCAACTCCGCGACCGACACCGCGCCGAGCAGCGCATAGACGCCGCCCAGGAGCCATGCGCCGATGAAGAGCCAGGCGTTCGGCAACTGCTTCGCAACGTCGCCCGGCGTGCGAAGTATCCCCATGCCGATGGTGATGCCGACCGTCACGGCCAGCCCGAAAACGACGCCGAGCACGCGCAGCAACCCGCGAGACTCCGACTGCCGCGCCGCGCCTTCCACGCCGACCGTCGTCGCTGACTCTTTGACTGTCTCCATGCGTTTTCGGTCGCCGGGCCGGTGGCGAACGCTCAGGCGAGGCGGGGCGCTCATCCTGCGTCGCCGCCGATTACGCGCCGAGGATTTGCCGCAGGTGATTCTCCATGTGGCCGACGTAGTCGCGCATGAGGTATTCGAGCGTCGCCGGCTCGCTCGTGCCGATGCGAATCCAGCCGATCTCGTCGAGGTTGTGCCGGTCGCGCGAGGCGAGCCGCGCCGCCTCCGGCGAGTGCTCCATCACGTGCGCGAGGTGCAGGTTGAAGCTGCGCCACAGCGCGACGAGCAGCGGCCAAGGCTCCTCTTTGTAAGCCTGAGCGCGCACCCATTTCTCCTGCTCGTAGCCGGGAAAGACCAGGTC
>DASRCS010000276.1:0-27890 GCA_035652995.1 Pyrinomonadaceae bacterium | reverse complement strand
ATTCTGGTGCTGGGGGGTGGGCACGCCTCCCTGATCATAGGCCTGATGGCTTTAGCGAGCCGCATGCCCGTCGTGAGCCTCGCGTGCTTCGGCGGGAACGGTGAGGAGGTCTGGGCAATGGCGACGGGTAAGCCATGGATCGACCCGGACGACCGTGACGCGATGGGGCGCAACACCTGGAGCGACGGCATGGCGAAGACCTTGATCGAATCCTTCGGCAGGCAGCGGGCCAACCTCGACAGGCTGGCCCGGGAGCAGGGTGCCGCGGCAGTGCGGGTTGAAATGGATCGCGAAAGACGCTCGCTGCTGGCTACGGCCTTCGGCATTTCGGCGGCAATACTGACGGCGGTCGGAGTCTTCGGCCACCAACTTCTCAACTGGGGCCGCTGGTGGCTCGTCGTGTACGCGCTTTGCTTCATCACCGTCCCGGTCAGCGCGGGCATCGCCGGCTCCATGTTCTTCACGCTGCGTCAGAGGAGGAATCAGGACAAGGCCCCCCCTCTCCCTTCGGTCAGAGAGACGGCGGCCCACGGCCTTTGGGCCGGGTTCGGATCCGCCATACTGTTTTTTGTTTCGCAGGTCACCGCCAACCGTGACATTCAGAGTTTAAGTAAGGCCGTGGTCGAGGGCACCGGCGGACTTGACGTCTTGCTCCTGTTCAGTCTGATGATCGGCTTTGTCGCCGGGCTGACTTATGAGGCCGTCTTCGGCAAATGGGAGGCGGTAGATGCTTCGCGCGCGGGCATGATCGAGCGGGCGGGCGATTGACGTTCTTCGGACGGGCGCGGCGCCATAGGCTGCGCGCGCGGCTTAAGGGGAAAGCGCTTTCCCCTCGGTCGGGACTGAGCCGTCCGGGACAACTGCCGTTCTTCACTCCTTGCCGTCTTCGTCAATCTTCGCGGCGAGGATGAAGTCGCTCTCGCTGAGGCCGTCGATGGCGTGGGTGTAGATTTTGACGTGCGCGTAGCCCCAGCCGAAGGAGGTGTCGGGGTGGTGGCCTTCCGCTTCGGCGACCGCGCCGACGCGGTTGACGAACGAGAGCGCGTCGGCGAAGTTCGTGAACTTGTAATCCTTCAAAAGGTGATGCTCTTCGACGACGCGCCAGCCGTCGAGTTGCCGCAGGAGCGGCTCGATCTCCGCGCCCGCGAGGCGCGGCACGCCGCCGTGACACGGCACGCAGTGCTTGCTCGAAAGACTCTCCATCGTCAATCTCCCGTCGAAGTCCAGAACGTCTTATCTCACCCGCGTCGGACGCCCGCGCGGCTTGCGCGAAGGTTCGTATTGAGATTCTACACGCCGCCGCGACTTGCCCAAAGGACGAGTTGCGGATAGTCTTAACCCTCAAAGCTTCGCACTCATCAATTCGTAATTCGGAGGAGCAGTCGCCGTGGCCGCCATCTACCCTTTCCGCGCCCTGCGCCCGCCGCGCGAACGTGTGGCGGAGGTCGCCGCAGTCCCCTACGACGTGGTCAACACGGAGGAGGCGCGCGCGCTCGCCGCCGGAAATCCCCTGAGCTTTCTCCACGTCTCGCGCCCCGAAATTGACCTGCCCGAAGGCACGCCGATCTACTCGGACGAGGTTTACACGAAGGCGAAAGAGAACTTCGAGAAACTCCGGCGCGAGTGTCCGTTGGAAGAAGAGGGCGAGCCTTGCGTCTATGTCTATCGCCTTCGGATGGGCGAGCACACGCAGACGGGAGTGGCCGCGTGCTTCTCGGTTGACGAGTACGACAACGACGCGATACGCAAGCACGAGCGCACGCGCCGCGACAAGGAGGACGACCGCACGCGCCACATCGTCGAGCTTCGCGCGCAGACCGGCCCCGTCTTTCTAACCTACCGCGCCGACCGCCGCGTTGACGCGCTCGTCGAGGCCGAGACGAAGAGCGAGCCGCTCTACGATCTGACCGCCGAGGACGGCGTGCGCCACGAGGTCTGGCGCGCGCGGGCCACCGAGCAGATCGCGCGCTGCTTTACGGAAGTCCCGCTGCTCTACATCGCCGACGGGCACCACCGCGCCGCCAGCGCCTCGCGCGCGCGCGCCGCGCTCAAGGATCAGAACCCGAACCACACCGGCGGCGAAGAGTACAACCGCTTCCTCGCCGTCGCCTTCCCCGACGAGCAGATGCAGATTCTCCCTTACCACCGCGTCGTCAAAGACCTGAACGGTCGCTCCGCGGAAGAGTTCATGGACGAGGTTCGCAAGCACTTCAACGTCACGCCGGACGCGAACCCGCGCGGCCCCGGCCACGCGGGACACTGGCACATGTATCTCGCGGGCAGGTGGTACGGCCTGAACCTGCGCGACGACGCGGCGCTCACGCTCTCGGACGACCCGACGGGCACACTCGACGTGAGCCTGCTCCAGAACAACCTGCTCGCGCCCGTGCTCGGCGTCGAAGACCCGCGCACGGACAAGCGCATAGACTTCGTCGGCGGCATCCGCGGCACGCAGGAACTAGAACGGCTCGTGGGCGAAGGCCGCGCCGCGGTCGCCTTCGCGCTCTACCCGACTTCGATCAAAGACCTCCTGCGCGTCTCGGACGCGGGCGGCGTCATGCCGCCGAAGTCAACCTGGTTCGAGCCGAAGCTGCGCGACGGAATTTTGATTCATACGATTTGAAGCGTTCAGCGTCCGGCACTCAGCTTTCAGCCTCTGCGTTCCGCACGCTGACCTCTCGACTGAAAAGCCGTCTGCTTCGTCACGCCGGAAGCTGAATGCTGAACGCTGAGAGCTAAAACCATGCGAGTGTTGATTGCCGATAAGTTTGAACAGTCGGGGCGCGACGGACTCGACGCCGCGGGCTGCGAGTTCTCTTACCAGCCCGACGTGAAGGACGAAACGCTGGTCGAGGCGATTCGCTCCTACCAGCCGGACGCGCTCGTTGTGCGCTCGACGAAGGTGACGGAACAGATGCTCGACGCGGGCGCGCTCAAATTAATCGTGCGCGCGGGCGCGGGCTACAACACGATTGACGTGGCGGCTGCGTCGCGGCGCGGCGTCTATGTCTCGAACTGCCCCGGCAAGAACGCCGTCGCCGTCGCCGAACTCGCCTTCGCGCTCATCCTCGCCTTAGACCGACGCATCGCCGACAACGTCATCGAACTGCGCGCGGGGCACTGGAACAAGAAGGAGTTTTCCAAAGCGCGCGGCCTCATGGGTCGCACGCTCGGACTCGTCGGCACGGGCCAGATCGGGCGAGAGGTGATTACGCGCGCCCGCGCCTTCGGCATGAGCGTCGTCGCGTGGAGCCGGAGTCTGACAGACGAGCGGGCGGCGGAACTCGGCGTCGAGCGCCGCGACAGTCTCCTCGACGTTGCGCGCGACGCGGACATCGTCAGCGTCCACGTCGCCTTGAAGCCCGAAACGCGCGGTCTCGTCGGCGCGGACTTCTTCGGCGCGATGCGCGACGGCGCGTACTTCGTCAACACCTCGCGCGGCGAGGTCGTTGACCAGGAGGCTCTGCGCCGCGCGATGCGCGAGAAGAACATCCGCGCCGGACTCGACGTTTACGCCGCCGAGCCGACCTCGTCCGCGGGCGAGTTCACGGACGACATCGCGCGCGAGCCGAACCTCTACGGCACGCACCACATCGGGGCTTCGACCGACCAGGCGCAGGAGGCCATCGCCGCCGAGACCGTCCGCATCATCCGCACCTTCAAAGAGACGGGCCGCGTCCCCAACGTCGTCAACCTCGCGCGCCGCACGCCCGCCACGCACACGCTCGTCATCCGCCACCGCGACCGCCCCGGCGTCCTCGCCGCGGTGCTCGACGCGATCCGCTCCGCCTCCATCAACGTGCAGGAGATGGAGAACATCATCTTCGAGGGCGCGGAATCCGCGGTCGCCCGCATCAACCTCGAAGCCGCGCCGCCCGCGGACGTGCTCGAACGTTTGAAGGCGTCGAACGCAGACATCATCGAACTCAGCCTACTTCAACTCAGCGCCTAGAGAGGTATAATCGTATTCGACTTTGATTGAAATGGAGTTCCGAAGATGCTCGACGTAAAACAAGCCACGCAATCTGCCACCGATCAGTTGGTTGACCTGTATCCACAGATGGCGCGAGACGGTATTCAACTTGAGGAGGTTGAATTGTCCGACGACGAGAAGTATTGGTTCATTACTCTAAGCTATCCGTTGCCAGGCCAGATTCCTGTTCTGAATTTGCCGCCGAAAAAAGAGTATAAGGTCTTCAAGATAGATTCACAGACTGGAAAGGCGCGCTCAATGAGAATCAGAAAGCTCGATTGATGGCTGACTACTTCACTGATTTGCTCAACAGTTACCGAGCCAAAGGAGCATTCGTTGACGCCAACTTGCTTCTGGTTTATTTCGTCGGCAGCTATGACAGGAGGCTTATCACAAAATTTAAGCGGACGATTGCGTACACCGAAGACGACTTCGACCTCCTGACGGCGATCATCGCCTTCTTCAGTAACGTGGTGACGACGCCTAACGTTTTGACTGAAGTTAACGGCCTGTCGAACCAGTTGCCGGAGTCTTCAAGGTCATCCTATTACTCGGAATTTGCCAATCGTGTTGACACTTTAGAAGAACATTTCATCGAAAGTCGCTTAGCCTCGCACTCAAGTCACTTCACGAAATTTGGCTTGACTGATTCAGGGATCATCGAACTGGTAAAGGATAAGTATCTTGTCATAACCGACGACTTGAGGTTGGCGCACTACTGCGAGAACATCGGCGTTGACGTAATCAACTTCAACCACATTCGCACAATGAATTGGAATCCATGACCGGTTGATGAGAGGAATCAAAAATGACCGAGAGAATCTTTAACTTCAGCGCGGGGCCGGCGGTGCTGCCCGTGCCGGTTCTGGAGAAGGCGCGCGAGGAGATGTTGAGTCTGCCCGGCGTCGGGATGAGCGTGATGGAGATCAGCCACCGCTCGAAGACCTTCGACGCGATTCATCAGAGCGCGAAGGCGGGCTTGCGGGAGTTGCTCGGCGTGCCCGAAGGCTACGAGATACTTTTCCTACAGGGCGGCGCGAGCCTTCAGTTCTCGATGGTGCCGATGAACTTCCTGAACGGCGGGAGCGCCGACTACATTCTCACCGGCAGTTGGGGCAAGAAGGCCGTCAAGGAGGCGAAGAAGCACGGCGCGGCGAACGTCGCCGCGGACATGGCCGACAGCGGTTACAACCGCACGCCAGCGCAGGACGAGCTGAAGCTCGACCCGCACTCGGCTTACGTCCACGTCACCTCGAACGAGACCATCGAGGGCGTCGAGTGGAAGCAGGAGCCGCAGGTCGGCGACGTGCCGCTCGTCTGCGACGCGTCATCAGACATCTGCTCGCGCCCCGTTGACGTGTCGAAGTACGCGCTCATCTACGCGGGCGCGCAGAAGAACCTCGGCCCTTCGGGCGTGACGCTCGTCATCCTCCGCGACGGCCTGCTGCAAAAAATCCCCGACGGGCTGGACACGATGCTCGACTACCGCACGCACGCCAAAGCAGATTCGCTCTACAACACGCCGAACACGTGGGGCATCTACATCCTCAACCTCGTCTGCGAGTGGATGAAGGAACAGGGAGGACTCGAAGCGATTCACCGCCGCAACGAGGAGAAGGCGCGCAAGATTTACGAGGCGATTGACGCGACCGACTTCTACCGCGGCCACGCCGCGCCCGACGCGCGCTCGATCATGAACGTCACCTTCCGCTTGCCCAGTGAAGAACTCGAAAAGAAGTTCACCACGGAAGCGACCGCGCAAGGGTTAGACGGACTCAAAGGCCACCGCTCGGTCGGGGGCATCCGCGCCTCGATCTACAACGCGTTTCCCGTCGAGGGCGTGGACGCGCTCGTCCAATTCATGCGCGAGTTCGAGCGCGCGAACGGCTGAACAAGCTGACACGGAAGATAAGGAAAGCCCTGTCAGGGGCGGCAGAATGTAGCCCACGGCGTCCGTCCGTGGGAACAGAGACATAATAGAAGTTGATAAGCCCCGGAGTGGCGACAGAATTTCGGGCAGCCTCGATCTTAACCCCGACATCCTGTCGCCACTCCGGGGCTTCGATGTTTTTACTTTGCTCGATACCCGCGGGCGGACGCCGTGGGCTACATTCTGCCGCCGACTCCGTCGGCCCCGTCTCTTCACTCTCACTTGGCATATGAAGACGCAGAGGATTAAAGTAGCCCCGCGCCCTTCGATAAAAACTTTGAGCGCGCTAATCCCTCGGCTCGCCGTACTCCGATGAAGATAAAAATTCTGCTCCCCTTTGTCCCGGCGATTCTCATCGTCGCATCATTCGCCTTCGCGCAGACGAGCAAGTCCCGGCAGGCCGGACAGTCTCAGGCGACCGACGAACGTTCTCCCGTCGAACTCCCGCAGGAGAAACACCTCCGCAACGTCCGCCAGTTGACCGACGGCGGCGAGAACGCCGAGGCTTATTTTTCGGGTGACGGTCGGCAGCTAATCTTCCAGTCGAAGCGCGACGGAAGGCCGTGCGACCAGATTTACGAGATGAACGCCGACGGCTCGAACGTCCGAATGGTCTCGACGGGCAAGGGGCGCACGACCTGCTCGTACTTCTTCCCCGGCGGCAAGCGGATTCTGTTCTCGTCAACGCACCTCGCCTCGCCCGACTGCCCGCCGCCGCCCGACTACTCGCACGGCTACGTCTGGGCCATCTATCCCGGCTACGACATCTTCACGGCGAACCCGGACGGGTCTGATTTGAAGCAGTTGACGACGACGCCGGGCTACGACGCCGAATCAACCTTCTCGACGGACGGCAGGAAGATCGTCTTCACCTCGATGCGCGACGGCGACCTCGACATCTACACGATGGACTCGGACGGGCGGAACGTGAAGCGCCTGACGAACGAACTCGGCTACGACGGCGGCCCGTTCTTCTCGCGCGACGGGCAGCAGATCGTCTATCGCGCCAACCACCCGAAGACGCCCGGAGAGGTCGCGCGCTACAAGCAACTGCTCGCGCAAAATCTGATCGAGCCGAACGCGCTCGAAATCTGGGTGATGAACGCGGACGGGTCGAACAAGCGGCAGGTCACGCACCTCGGCGTCGCCAGCTTCGCGCCCTACTTCTTCCCCGACGGCAAGCGCGTCATCTTCTCCTCGAACTACCCCGACATCCACAGCCGCGACTTCAACCTCTTCGCCGTCAACACCGACGGCACGGGGCTGGAGCAGATAACCTTCAACCCGACCTTCGACGGCTTCCCGATGTTCTCGCCCGACGGGCGCAAACTCGTCTTCGCCTCGAACCGCCACGACCGCGTTAAGGGCGACACCAACGTCTTCATCGCCGACTGGGTCGAGTGATGTGAAATTCAGAATCTCGAATCTGAAATTTCAAGTTTGAGATTCGCGTCTTACCAAAGTGAGCAACCGAGCCGTGTTGTACAAAAAGACCCTCCGCCTCCTTCTCGCCGTCGCCCTCGCTTCCGCCGCCGCGCTCGCGCAGCAGAAGACGAGCGACCGCAGCGTGCCCGATGTCGAGCGGCTGCGCGCGCACATCAACCACCTCGCCTCCGACAAGCTCGAAGGCCGCCGGACGGGGACACCCGGCGCTGAAGAGGCCGCGCGCTACGTCGCCGAAGAGTTCAAGCGCCTCGGCCTCGCGCCCGGAGCCGAGAATCATTTCACTTCTTATTCGAAACAGACGGGAAGGGTCTTCGAGTTTCCAGACTATTTTCAGATGTTCCCCTACGTCGCGGGCGTCGAACTCGGCGAGGGCAACGCGTTGACGGTCACGCGCCGCGTCGTCGAGCCGTCGCAGGGCGTTCCGATGGCGATTGACTTCCGCGCGGGCGATGACTGGATGCCGCTCGGATTCAGCGCGACCGCGCGCGTCGAGAGCGCGCCGGTCGTCTTTGTCGGCTTCGGCATCACCGACGCCGAGCAGAACTACGACGACTACAGGGGCGCGGACGTGCGAGACAAGATCGCGCTCGCCTTCTCCGGCACGCCCGACGGCGACAACCCGCACGGTCGCTTCACGCGTTCGGGCGAGCTGCGCTTCAAGGCCGCCGCCGCTCGCGCCGCCGGGGCGAAGGCGCTCGTCGTCATCGCGCGCGAGGAGAATTTTAAAGACGACAAGCTGGCCGCGCTCAGGTACGACAACGCGGGCGGCGACGCGGGCCTGCCCGTCGTCGTCATCTCGCAGCAGGCGGCGGCGAAGATTCTCGGCACGGGTGGCTCGATGCCGCTCACGAATCTCGAAAAATTTTTCGGCAACTGGGCCAACAAGGTGGCCGAAGCAATGTCGAAGTATGCGGCAGAGCATCCGGGCAGCACCGAGACATACGGCTACTCAATGGCGAAGCAACTCGACTCGCATAGCCACGGTACGGCCCAACTCCTTCTCGAAGTGCCGAAGGGTGTCACGCTCGGCATCACGACCGACATCGTCCGCAAGAACGCGCCCGCGGCGAACGTCGTCGGCGTGCTGGAAGGCTCAGACCCGAAGTTGAAGGACGAGGTGATCGTCATCGGCGCACACTACGACCACCTGGGCCGGGGCGGCGAAGGGAGCCTCGCGCCGCGTGAGGGCGAGATTCATCACGGCGCGGACGACAACGCTTCGGGCACTGCGGGCCTGCTCGAACTCGCGCGGCTGTTCTCGCAGGAAAGGGGGCGTGTGCGCCGCACAATCGTCTTCGTCGCCTTCGGCGGCGAGGAGGAGGGCCTGATCGGTTCGAGCTACTACGTCGAGCACCCCGCGCGACCGCTCGACGCGACCGTGGCGATGATCAACATGGACATGGTCGGGCGCCTGAAGGACGACGCGCTCACCATCGGCGGCGTCGGAACCTCGCCGCAGTGGCGCGGGTGGATCGCGAAGGCGAACGAAGGTTACAGGGTCGCGCTCAACCGCGAGGTGTCGGGCGGGACGAACTCGAACGCCGACGGCGCGTCGCGCGACTCTTCAAGAGGGACGCGTGACGCGAAGCCCTCGAAGAGTGCGAATGAGACGGACGCCGTCGTCATCAAGGGCACCGACGGTCGGACGGTCGCGACCGCGACGCCCGCCGCGCTCTTCACGCTGCGGCTGAACGAAGACGGCTACGGGCCGAGCGATCATTCGTCGTTCTACTCGAAGAAGATTCCCGTCCTCTTCTTCTTCACGGGCGCGCACGAGGACTATCACAAGCCTTCGGACACGGCGGACAAGATCAACTACGAGGGCGAGGCCGCCGTGCTCCAGTTCGTCCGCGAGATCGTGTACGACCTGCAAGCCGCCGACAAGCGGCCCGGCTTCACGCAGGCGAAGTCGGAGCCGAACTCGCGCTCGACAAGTTTCCGCGTCTCGCTCGGAACGATTCCGTCTTACGCCGAATCGTCGGACGGACTCAAACTCGACGGCGTGCGCGAAGGCTCGCCCGCCGCCGCAGCCGGACTCAAGGCCGGAGATCGTGTAGTGAAGCTCGCGGGCCGCGACGTGCGAAACGTTTACGACTACACGCAGGCGCTTTCGGAGATGAAGGCGGGGCAGGAATACGAGGTCGAAGTCGTCCGCGACGGCCAGCGCCTCACGCTGAAGATAACGCCCGCCGAGAGGAAATAAAAAGGTAAAAGTAAAAAGGCAAAAGAGAAGAAAAGGCAATCGCCTTTGTCTTCTCTTTTGCCTTTTGCCTTTTTACTTTTGCCTTCCGCCGCAGGCGGCTTACCAGCGCGGCTCGCGGCCACCGCCACCGTAGCCGCCGCGACCGCCACCGCCGCCGTAGCCGCCACCGCCGCCGCCGCGGTCAACGCGCGGGCGCGCCTCGTTGACGGTCAGCGTGCGACCGCCGAACTCCTTGCCGTTGAACTGCTCGATGGCCGCCGCCGCGCCCTCGGCTGTCGCCATCTCGACGAAGCCGAAGCCGCGCGAGCGGCCCGTGTCGCGGTCTTCGACCACGGACGCATTCTCGACCTCGCCCGCCTGCGAGAAAAGCTCTCGCAGCTCGTCGCCGGTCGTGCGGAAGTTAAGGTTGCCGACGTAAAGTCTCGTGCTCATCTCTCATCTCATCCTTTTCCAGTGAAGCGCGGGCCTCTTGCTTGTCGCGTCGTGGAGTCCGAAGGGAGGGAGACGATCCGGCTGGCACTCTTCTGCTGCGACTGGCGGCGGCGACCCGGTGCTCTAAACTTCGAGAGCGGCTTCAAACCCACTTGCCGACCTCACTCTCTTTCAGCCGAACACCGTCGCCTCCGAAGTCGCGGGCAGGCGCGTTCGCCTCCGAACGCGCGAGAGCAGGAGCCTTGACGGCTTCAGAGTATGCCGCACGCCGCCGCGCCCGCGCAACTAAAAATCGCGCCGCCGCGGCAGCCTTGAAAAGCCGTCGGCTTTAATGGAGAATACCCGCGCGACGGCAAGTGTTACTCGCGCGCGCGTCCCGGCGAGTTTTCAAACCTTCACCTTCGCGCCTCCGAAGCCGCGAACAATTCGGACTCGGTAATGATCGGCAAGACCATCTCGCACTACCGCATCCTCGGCCAGGTCGGCGAGGGAGGCATGGGCGTCGTTTACGTCGCCGAAGACACGCTCCTGGGCCGCCGCGTCGCGATCAAAATCCCGCACGCCGGGCGCGACGAGCAGCACTACCGCGCCCGCTTCCTCAAAGAGGCGCGCGCCGTCTCGAACCTCAACCACAAGAACGTCGCCGCCGTGTACGACCTCGGCCAGACCGACGACGGCCAGCCGTACATCGTCATGGAGTTGGTCTCAGGCCAGACGCTCGGCGAGTTGCTCGCCGGGCCGGGCCTGAGCATCGCGCGCTCGGTCGAGATCATGCGCGAGGTCGCCGACGCGCTCGCCGAGGCGCACCGGCGCGGCATCGTCCACCGCGACGTGAAGCCCTCGAACGTCATCGTCAACGAGCGCGGCGAGGTCAAAGTCCTCGACTTCGGTTTGGCGAAACAACTCGACGAGGAGGCCGCGCACTCTTCTTCGTCTTCCGAAGTCCGCGCGCTGCTCGCCGCGCGCACGCGCTCCGACGTGGTCATCGGAACGCCGCTTTATCTCTCGCCCGAACAGGCGCGCGGCGCGGAAGTTGACGGGCGCAGCGACCTCTTCGCGCTCGGCGCGCTCGCTTACGAGTGCGTCGCCGGACGCCCCGCCTTCTCCGGCGCGAACGTCATCGAGATCGGCGCGCAGGTTCTGCACTTCGACCCGCCGCCGCCCTCGCGCTTCAACCCGCGCGTGCCGGCGGAACTCGACAAGCTGATTCTCAAGGCGCTCGCCAAAAAACCCGAAGACCGTTTCCAGACCGCCGAAGAATTCTCCGCGGAACTCGCGCGCGTCCGCTCGCGCCTGCCCGACTCCGACACGACGCGCACGCGCCGGCTCGCCACCGCCGAACACCTCATGCGTTCGAGCGCGCTCATCACGATGGCCGAGAAGCTCCGACGCCCGCGCTTCTCGCCGCTCGCGCTCGCGGGCACGCTGGCCGCCGTTCTCCTCGTCGTCTTCGCCGCCGTCTATTTCACGCGCCCGAAGGCGCACAAGCCGACGCCCGAAGCGCTCGACCTCTACAACCGCGGGGTCGAGGCGATGCGCGAGGGCGCGTACTACAAGGCGAGCGGACTCCTGACCCAATCAATCGAGCGCGACAACAAGTTCGCGCTCGCGCACGCGCGCTTGGCCGAGGCCTGGAACGAACTCGACTTCGCCGACCGCGCGAAGGACGAACTGCTCGCCGCGAACTCGCTCGTGCCCGAACGTGCCGCGCTCGGACGCGAGGACGCGCTCTACCTCGACGCCGTCAGCGCGACCGCGCAGCGCAAGTTCGACGAGGCCGTCAGGGCCTACGAAGAGATCGCGCGGCTCGGCCCCGCCAGCCCGCAGGTCTATGTTGACCTGGGCCGCGCCTACGACAAGAACAACGAGACCGAAAAGGCCGTCCGCGCGTTCACCGACGCGGCGGCGCGCGACCCCTCATACGCCGCGGCCTTCATCAGCCTCGGCGCGCTCCACGCGCGGCAGAAGAACCTGCCCGCCGCTGGCGAAGCCTTCGCGCGCGCCGAACAGCTCTACGCCTCGTCGAAGAACCGCGAGGGCGAGGCCGAGGTTCACTACCAGCGCGGACACCTCTTCGTTGACCTGAAGATGTACGCGGACGCGCGCCCCGAACTCGAACGGTCGCTCCAGATCGCGCGCGAGACGAAGAACCTTTACCAGCAGGTGCAGGCGCTTCTCCAACTCCCTTTCACCGAGCCGGACTCCGCGCGCGCGCAAGCGTTCGCGAACGAGGCCATCGAGATGACCGAGTCTTCGGGGATGCCGAATCTCGCCGCCTACGGGCACATACGACTCGCCTCGCTTCTGCTCGCACAGAAGGATTATGACGAGGCGGAGCAGCACCTGCGCCGCGCGCTCGACTTCGCGCGCAGCTACAAAGTCCGCCGTCTCGAAGCGCTCGCGGGCACGATGCTCGCAAGCCTCCTCAGCTCGAAGAACCGGCAGGACGAGGCGCTGCCGCTCGTCACGCAGGCGCTCGACTTCTACGCGCAGGGCAACTACCGCAAGGAGGCCGACCAGGCGCGGATGCTCATCGGTCGCATCAAGCGGCAGCAGGGCGACTACGAGGGCGCGCTGCAAACGTTCGACGGGCTGCTCGCGGGCGCGCGACAGTCCGCCGACAAGTCGCAGCTCTGCGACGTGGAGCGCGAGTACGGCGTCGTCCTGCTCGTCGAGGAGCATTACGGCGAGGCGCTCGCGCACTTCCGCGAATCGGTCGCCGCGGCGCGCTCGCTCGGCGACCCTTCGCTGCTCTCGTACGCGCTCTACAACGAGGCGAAGGCGCTCTGGCCGCTCGCGCGTTACGACGAGGCGCGCGACGCGCTCAAAGAGACGGAGGAGATCGTGAGCCGCCCCGAGAGCCAGAAGAAGACTCTTCTCGCCGACTCTTACGCGACCGAGGCGTTCATGCTTTTGAGTCAGGGCCGATACGCCGACGCGAAGGCGAAGGGCCGGGAGACGCTCGCGCTGGCGCAGCCGCTCGGCGCTTCGTCGAAGGGGACGGCCTTCACGGCAGACCTCGTCGTCTGCCTCGCCGAAGCCTACTCCGGCGCAGCCGCGAGCGGTCGCGCGTCGTGCGAAGACGCGTCGCGGCTCGCGGGCGAACTCGGAGACCCCTCTTACGCCGCATACGCGCGCATGGCCGGGGCCGAGGCCGCGCTCGCGGGCGGCGACGCGCCGGGCGCGCGCCAGATGGCGCTCGGAGCGGAAGAATTTTTCGCCCGTTCGGGGCGCGCCGAATCAGACTGGCGCGCGCTGGCCGTGGCGGGAATAGCCTGCCGCCGCGCGGGCGACGAGACTGCGGCGCGCGAATACCTTTCGCGCGCGGGCGCGCAGCTCTCGAAGCTCGAAGAGAGCCTCGGCGCGGACGCGCCCGGCTACCTTTCGCGCGCGGACGTGCGACGGCTTAGCGGCGAACTCGGCGACGCATCGGCGGTCGCCTCGGTTCGCTGATTGCTCCACGCACCTCAACTGAAGGAGAAAGAATATGCCTGAATCAACGGGCGACCCGCCCATCATCGTCACGGGAGGCTCGGTCACGGTCGAATTCGACCCCAGCCAACTTCAAGGCGGCTCTGGACGCCACCATCACCCGAACAAAAAGATCAAGCGCATCGAGGTGACGGGCGACGGCCTCAACATCAACCACAACGTCAGCGACCCGAAGGTGACGATTAAGATTTACTACGGCGACTGACCTGGCGACGCGCGACACTCAGCGCGACGCAAAACGAAGCGGCGGGCGCGGCCCACATTCGGGCCGCGCCCGCCGCTTTCGATTTTAACGCGGCTGCGCTCCGTCCGCCTCTGGACTGCCGCGGACGCTCGCGAGCCTGTCTTAATCGTCGAAACCTTCGCCGACGCGCGAGGCCGCGACGCGCTCGAACTCGCGCGCGGGGTCTTCGCCGCGCCGCGCGTCACCTTCATGCCCGGAGGCGCCACGGCTGCGCCTCTCGCTCCAGGCCGCCTCGCCCACGCCCGCGAGCCACCACAGCGTCCCGCGCGCCCCGAAGCGCTCGCGCACGCGCGCGAAGATGCGCGGGTAGAGCCGCACCGTCCGCGCGACCAGACGACGGAGCGCGCCCGCCGTCATGCGCCCCTGAAAAAGTTCGCGCCGCACGCGCTCGTCGAGTCCGGCGAGCGCGGCGACGAAGGCGTTGAGCATCTCGTTGACCGACGAAGGCGCGCCCTTCGACGCGGGCCGCATGAACTCCGACAAACCGACCGCGCCGGCGACGCTCGGCCCGCAGTCGCCGACCGCCGCGAGCGAGTCGGCGTCCGAGATGTTCGCTTCGAGCGCGAGGTGCAGAAGCCGCGCGACGCGCTTCAACTCGCGCGCGACCGCGCCGGCCCCGCGCGGGGCGAGCGCCGCCGCGCCGCCCGCCGCGTCGCCGAGCAGCAGCACGCGCTCCGACGCCGTGCGCCTTTTGCCCCGCCAACCCTGCCGCGCCGCGGGCGCGTAGCCGAAGACCGGGCGCTCGACGCGCCAGCCCGCGCCCCTGCGCTTGTAGGCTGGCAGCGACTCGAAGTAACGCTCGAAGAGCGCGAGCAGAGACTTGTCGGCGCTTGAGTCAATCGTGTCGTGGAAGAAGAGACGCGTCGCGTACTCACCGCGCGCCTTGCTCCCCGCAAAGCCTTCCCAGAAGAGTTGCCGGTGCGCCGAAGCGTCCTCCGTGCTGACGAGTATCTCGCCTACACGGAAGTCCGCCGCGTCGCCCGCGTCGCCCTGCGCGAAGCCGCGCGCGACGGTGCCGACGACGGGGCAGACGTGCGAAGGCGCGCGCCCGCCGTTGAGTTGCCGCGCGACCGGCGAGTCTGCGTCGCCCGCGTCAACGAAGAGCCGCGCCGCGAAGAAACGCCGCGCGCCGCGCGCGTCCTCCGCCTCGACCGTCACGCGCGACGCCTCGACGTGCGCGCGGACGAAGCGCAGACCTTCGAGAACCGCGCAGCCCTTCGCGCCGCGCCGCCGGAGCTTCTCCGCCGCGAGCGCGACGAGGCGTTCGCCGTCAACCGCCACGTCCGACGCGCCCTCGACCCACAGCCGCTCGGACTTGACGCGCGACGCCGCGTCGTAAAACTTCACGAAGCCCGCGCGGCAGCGGTTCACGACCGAAGCCTTCAACTCGTCGCCCGTGAAGAGTCCCGCCGACTCAAGACAGCGCAGCTCTTCCTCCGAAAGATTCCAGTTGCCTCCCGTGTTGCCTTCGCCGCCGAAGACAAGGACGCGCCGTTCGTGCGCGACCGCGAGCGCCGCCGCGTGCAGAATCGCCGCCGCGCCGCCCGCGTAGATCACGTCGAACTCGCCTTCGACAAGACCCGCGGACGGCGGAGCGCCGCGCACGACGGCCTCTTCAGACGAAGGCCCGCCGCCGCGCGTCTCCCAGACCGGCTGCCAGCGCGTCTCAAGCTCCCACACGCGCCTCAGCCATTCTTCGCGGCGCGGCAGCGCGCCGAGCGACGCGACCGTCTCAGGGTAACGCTGGCGGAAGTGGGCGAGGTCGGGCGCGCGCGAAGGGGAAGGGATGCGAAAGGGGGCGACGGACTTAGTCGGAGCGGTGGCGACCATAAAACCTCGGAGCGCGAAAACTCGGAGCGAAAAAAATCGGGGCGTGTGCCGCCGCTTCAGGCGCGCGAGCGCGAGATGAGTCCGATGACGGCGACGAAGAGCGCCGACCCGATGATTGACCAGACGACGGGGAATGTCGTGCCGGCGACGTGAACCGGGAGCGGCTCGTAGTTCAGCCCGACGGCGCGCGCGATCCACATGCCGATCAGCGCGCCGATGAAACCGAGCGCGATGGCGACCAGACAGCCTCCGCGCGAGTAGCCGCTGATGGCTTGGCCGACCGAGCCGCACACGCCCGCGACGAGAAGCAGCAGGAGCAGGTCAATGAGAGTCATCTTTCGTCCCCCGTTCGATTGCCGTGTGCCTTGAGCATACTCTCAACCGCGTGCGCCGCGCAAAAGGTTTCGCGACTACTTTCCGCTCGCCGGTCGCTGGAAGCTGATGATCGCTCTTCCAGAAAAGTTTTGCTTCACAAGCGCGTCGCGAGTCTCTATAATTTTTTTAGTCCGGCGGGATCGCGCCTTGCGAGTCCCGCTTGAAAGCAGAACCGACAAAGGCAACCCGGCCCGAAAGACCGGGGCGCAAAGCCGTTGACCTAAACGCCGCCCGCGGCGGCGCACGGATGCAGCGGTCGCCGAAGTGATGCCGAAGAGAGAACAGTTGCGCGGAGGCCGGAGGCGCGTCGCAAGTACGGGGACGCGGCCCGGCCTCTCCGTTTTCGCGGCGCGCGAAAAGCACTGTAAAAATGCGGCTTTCGCGCACGCGCGTCGCCCGTCGCTGACCCTTTGCGAAAGCAACCGGGCCGGACTCTACGACATCTCAGACTGTCACGTCGCGGCGATACTCATCCCCTTCAGGTCGCGCGGTCTGGCCGACTGAATCCGAACAACCAACAGGCCCGAAGATTTTTCAAGGAGATTTACTTTCAATGCGTAAACTGATTCTCGCTTCGCTACTCGTCGCCGCGGCCTCCGGCGCGGCCTTCGCGCAGAACGGCTCGCAGAACGGCGGGGGCGACATCCCGAACATGGGCCGCGCGCCGAAGCAGCCCGACGGCGTGGGCCGACTCGACCTCCGCGTCGTTGACGAGAACGGCAACCCCGTCAAGGGCGTCCGCGCAGACCTCGCCTCGCACCGTTCGGGCGGCTTCCTCTGCGAAGCCTGGAACTGGACGGACGCGCGCGGCGTCTCCGTGCTGCCTCCGCTCCACATGGGGCAGCTCACCTTGAAGCTCTCCGCGAAGGGCTACGAGACGCAGAAGATCGAGATCAATGCCGCCGACCTCGACCAGCCCGTCCGCGTCGTGATGCACAGCAAGTAAGCCGCTCGCGCGGAAGGCAAAAGTAAAAGGGCAAAAGAAAGAACAAGAAGCCGCGCGGCGCTCATCAGTCGAGTGTGAGCGCCGCGCCGCTCTTGGTCTTCACTTTTGCCTTTTGCCTTTTTACTTTTGCCTTCTTTAGATTCCTTTCTCTTTTATCCACTCGCGCACAACGTCGGCGGCTGCGCGCTTGCGCCCGTCAACTTCGTAGTTGAGCCGGCGCATCTCGTCGGTCGAGATCGCGCCCGCGAGTCGCTGCAACACCTCGCGCATCTGCGGCAGTCGCGAGAGCGTGTCGCGGCGCGCGAGGATGACGGCCTCGTAGGGCGGGAAGTAGTGCCGGTCGTCTTCGAGCTGAGTGAGTCCGAGC
The DNA here is from genome assembly GCA_035652995.1 of Pyrinomonadaceae bacterium. GTDB lineage: Bacteria > Acidobacteriota > Blastocatellia > Pyrinomonadales > Pyrinomonadaceae > QHXN01. The sequence continues at coordinate 10,652 of DASRCS010000276.1, read as the reverse complement.
GTCGCGATCATCCCGTCGGTCGAGTTGCCCGCGATGATGTCCACGCCGCCGTCGGCGAGCGCCCGGTAGCTCAGAGACAAATCCATCTCGCGCGGTCGCTCGGCGAAGTGCAGGTCATACGCCTTCACGAATCCCTCGTAGCCGTCCTTGCGCGACATGAAGTCCTGCCCGAAGCCCGCGCGCCACTTCGGCGCGTAAGGACTCACGTCCGAAATCGTTTTCAAATTCAGACGCCGCGCGTCCGCCGAGCGCACGAGTATTGCGAACGTGTCCTCGAAGCCGAGCGGCGGAGAGACCTCAACGTCGAAGCGTTCGGCGTACTCGCGCTTCACCTGCTCGTACACGGCGCGCGCGTCCGTCGAGGGCGGGTGCTTGAGGATCGCCATCAGCGACGTGCCCGTGTATTCGGGGTAGGCGTCAACGCTTCCGGCGACGAGCGAGTCGTGCGTGAGGTTGCCGCCGAGTTCGTAGCGCCGCTCGACGCGGAGTCCGCGCGCTTCGAGCATCTGCGAAAAAATCTCCGCGAGCACGACCGACTCTGTAAAGTCCTTCGACCCGACCGTAACGTCCGCGCGCGACGGGCGACGAATCAGCGCGAACCCCGCCCCGGCGACGACGGCGAGAGCGAGCGCCGCAAGAGCCACGCGTCGAAGCGTGCTTGCGGTTCGCGAGCCGCGCGCGACTCGCCTGCGAACGTCGAAGCTCGACTCGATCAACCCGATGCCTGCGTCCGCCGCGAGCGCGAGCAGCGCCGCGGGAATCGCTCCGGCGAGAATGAGGTTGTTGTCGTACTGCCTGAGTCCGCGGAAGATGAACGTGCCGAGTCCGCCCGCGCCGATGGCGGCGGCAATCGTCGCGACGCCGACCGAGATGACGGTCGCGACCCTCACGCCCGCGAGGATGACGGGCGCGGCCAGAGGCAGCTCGACCTGTCGGAGAATCTGCGCGTCGGTCATCCCCATCGCGACCGCGGCCTCGCGCACGCTGCGGTCAACGCCCTCGACGCCCGTCACCGTGTTGCGAATCACGGGCAGCAGCGCGTAGAGCACGAGCGCGACGATTGCCGAGCGCGCGCCGATGCCGCCGACGAGCGGGAGCGGGATGAGGAAGCCGAAGAGCGCGAGACTCGGCACGGTCTGAAGGATATTGGCGACGGCGAGAACGGGGCGCTTCAGGCTCGCGCGGCGCGTGAGCAGCAGCCCCGTGGGAATGCCGATGCCGACGGCAATCGCCGTCGAGATCGCGACGAGCCAGAGGTGCTCGCCCGCGAGCGCGAGAATCTCGCGCCAGTTCTGCGCCGCGAACTCGAAGAAGTTCATGCGCGCCCTCCGAGAAGGCAAAAGTAAAAAGGCAAAAGGCAAAAGTTAAGAGACGCGGGGCGAAGGGTTGAAATCAAAGTTCTTCGCGCGCAGCGCGTCATCACTTTTGCCTTTTTACTTTTGCCTTTTGTCTTCATTGGATTGTCTCGCGGTAGGCCCGCGCGTGTGGCTCGTCTGTGTTCAGGAAATTTTCGGGCGTGTCGAGAAGAACGATGCGTCCCGCGCTCATCAGCGCGATGCGCGTGCCGAGCATGAGCGCTTCGCGAACGTCGTGGGTGACGAAGACGACGGTTTTGCCGAGTCGTTTTTGAAGCGCGGCGAACTCGCGTTGAAGCGCGGCGCGCGTCAGAGGGTCGAGCGCGCCGAAAGGCTCGTCCATCAGGAGCAGCGGCGGGTCTGCGGCGAGCGCGCGCGCCACGCCGACGCGCTGCCGCTGCCCGCCCGAAAGCTCTGCGGGGAAGCGCGCGGCGAAGCGCTCCGGCTCAAGGCCGACGAGCCGCAGGAGTTCGCGCACGCGCGCTCTCACTTCCGTCTTGTCGCGGCCTTCGAGTGTGGGAACGAGCGCGACGTTGCGCTCGACCGTGAAGTGCGGGAAGAGTCCGGCGTCTTGGATGACGTAGCCGGTGCGCCGCCGCAGCTCAATCGGATTCCACTCGCGCGTGTCCCTGCCTTCGACGAGGACGGAGCCTGCGGTCGGGTCAATCAGGCGGTTGATGAGCCGGAGCGTCGTCGTCTTGCCGCAGCCCGACTCGCCGAGCAGCACGAGGGTTTCGCCGCGGCGGACTCCGAGGTCGAGTCCGTCAATGATCGGCGTCGCGAGTCCCCGCGCGGCGTAGGTGACGCGGCGGAACGAGACGACCGCGCTGTCCGCCGGCGCTGCCGATTCGGGTTGTGCTTGTGCTTCGGGCATCAACGCCTGAGTTTTGAAGTCACTTAAAGTTTTGATGACGTGTGATGTCTGTAGGGGCGGGGCTGGTCCCTGCCCGCTAAGCTTCAATTAAACTCAACTTGAGCTTCGAGAAGAACGGGCGGGGACAAGCCCTGCCCCTACAGCTTTGCGACGCGCTCGAAATTAATCGGATCACGCTTCGGAAGCAAATCAATTCAAGCGATGCGGAGATAATCGAACACGCGAGCCATCGAGCCGTGCCAAGAGCCTTCCCAGTTGCGGAGCAGAATGTCCGCGGGCGAGACGCCTTCGCGGACGACGCGCTCGACGAGCACGTCCAGGTATCCGACTCCTTCGGGCGCGATTCTTCGCAGACCTTCGGCGGCGAGCGTGACGACTTCGCGCGCGAGTTTAAGAACGTCAACTCCCGCGTGGCGCGCGGCGAGCGCTTCGCGCGCGACACGTTCGCGCAGCGCGAGCGCGTCGCCGCTCTTCAGCCGCGGCGCGATCCGCAGGGCCTCGTCGAGCGCCGCCGGGTCGTACAGCAAGCCTTTGAAGAGCGCCTGAAACGCGAGCGACATTTCGAGGTCGTTCGCGTCGGCGCAGCGAAGCTCGACGTGCTGCTTGAGCCGTGCGTCGGTGAAGATGGTCGTCAGGTGGTCGGCCCAGTCGCCGAAGACGGGCGCGACTCCGGCGCGACCGCGTTCGAGAAACTCGCTGAAGCGGACGCCTGAGACCGCGCCGAGGTAGTGGCCCGCGCGCTGCACGAAGATCATCGGCACGTCGAGCGCGTAGGCGACGTAGTCCGCGGGCGCGAAGTCGTCGGCGAGCGCGGGCGGCGCGATGTTCGTCCTGTCCGGGTCGGTGTCGAGCCACGCGGCGGCGCGCGTTGACTTGTAACCCGAAGGGCGACCGTTCTCGAACGGCGAGTTCGCAAACATCGCCGTCACGACGGGCGCGAGCCGGTTGCCGACCAGGAATTTTTTGGCGAGGTCTTCGGGCGGGCCGTAGTCGAGATTCGCCTGCACGGCGCACGTGCGGCACATCATGTCCCACGCGCGCGCGCCGCGCGAGGCGAGGTACGGGCGCATCACCTCGTAGCGCATCTTCGGGAACCAGCGCTGCTCTTCAATCGTGCGGAGCGGGTCGAAGCCGGCGGCGAGGAAGGCGAGGCGGTTGCTCTCGGCGATCTCGCGGAGCCGCGCGAGGTAGCGTCGGAGTTCGCGCTCGACGTTGGCGAGCCTGCGGTGCGGCGCTCCCGAATACTCGACCTGCCCGCCCGGCTCGACCGTCAGGCGGTTCATCTGCCCGTCGCTGACCTCGATGATCGTGCCGCCCTCGTGGACTAAATCATTTGACGAGGGCGCGAAGCCCGCGAGCACGCGCTCGACCTGCGCGGGGCCGATGCGCTCGAAGGAGCGCGCGCGGTCGTAGCCGAACAGCTCGAACTCGACGCCGCACTTCCACTCGGCGCGCGGCTTCTCGCCGCGCAGGAGGTTCTCGACGAAGAGCGGCACGCTCTCCTTCGTCACCGCGTCGGTCAAAAGCGGGAAGCCCTCGCCGCCCGTTTCATGTGAGTGTTGCGCCATGAGCCACCATGATTCACAGGATGGACAGGATGAAATCAGGATTTACAGGATGGAAGATTTCAGATTTGAAGTTTGAAATTTCAAATTCTGAATCCTGAATCGCTCTTATCCTGTCCATCCTGCCGCTTTCATCCTGTCCATCCTGTGAATCTTTCTCTCTCAATTCAACGCGTGACGAAGAGGTTGCTGCTGAACCTTTCTCCGTTGTCGAGCCACGTGTGCGTGCGCGCGAAGCCGGTCACGTCGGCGAGCGCTGACAGTTCCGCGAGGTCGTACTTGTAAGAGTTCTCGGTGTGTATGTGCTCGCCCGCGTCGAAGTTGATGACGAGGCCGAGCGCGCGGACGTTGACGGTTTGCGAGCGCGTGCTTTCGATGTGCATCTCGACGCGGCCTTCCGCGGAGTCGTAGAGCGCGACGTGACGAAATGAACGAAGGTCGAAGTCGGCGTCAAACTCGCGGTTGATGCGCGCGAGCAGGTTGAGGTTGAAGGCGGCGGTGACGCCGAGCGCGTCGTCGTACGCGGCTTCGAGAACGGCGGGGTCTTTCTTCAAGTCCGCGCCGAGTAGGAGGCAGTCGCCCGCGCGGAGAATATCGCGGAGGCGACGCAGAAAGTCGCGCGCCTCGGTGCGGTCGAAGTTGCCGATGTTCGAGCCGAGGAAGAGGACGAGCGCGCGGCCCTCTTCGCCGAGTTGCGCGCCGACGAGCGGGAGCGCCGCGTCGTAATCGCCCGCGTATGCGTTGACCGCGAGCGTCGGGTAGTCTTGCAGGAGAGAGTGCGCGCTCGCTTCGAGCGCGGCGGTCGAGATGTCAATGGGGAGGTATTCGAGTCGGCGCTGGCGTTCGAGAATCGCCTCGATGATGCGGCGTGTCTTCGCCGCGCTGCCGCTGCCCAACTCGACGAGCGTCAGGCGCGAGCCGGCTGCCGCGGCCCCGACGATCTCGGCGGAGCGGCGCGCGAAGATTTCGCTTTCGGCGCGCGTCGGGTAGTATTCGGGGAGCAGGCAGATCGCCTCGAAGAGTTGCGAGCCGAGGTCGTCGTAAAAATATTTCGGCGGCAGGGATTTTCGTCTCGCGGTCAGCCCGCGCCGCACGTCTTCGGCGAAGTCTGCCGACTCGCCCGCGCCGCCTATTCTGTTCAGGCGTAGGCGCTCGCCCTCGTCGCCCGCGTGTTGCGGCATTTTCGTCATGCCCTCTTTCTTCGGGAGAAGTTCATGCGCGCTCGCACGAGTAAGACTTCGACGTGCGCCCGCGGTTAGACCTGATGATTTCTTTCTACGTGATGACGTCAATGATAACGCATCGGCTCTCTTTATCAACCGTCGCCGGACGGCAGCGAGTTAAATCTACGTTAAGGAAATGAGATGGACGAACGTGCCGAACAGATCGCGTTGATGTTGACCGACGCGCGCGCAGACACGCTGCGCCTCTTCGACCTCGCGCCGGAGCGCGACCTGCGCGAAAGCCCCGGCTTCGGCTATCGCCCAATCGCCTGGCACCTCGCGCACATCGGAGTGTTCGAGGCGTACTGGCTCCTGCAAAAAGTTCAGGGCAGTCTTGCGCCGGACGAAAGTTACGAGCGCGTCTTCGACCCGATAAAGACACCGCGCGAGGAGTCTCGAAATCTGCCGACGCGCCGCGAGATGGAAGCGTACCTCCGCCGCGTGCGCGACGGCGTGCTCGGACTGCTCGAACGCTTCGATTTCGATTCAAAAGACCCGCTCCTCGGCGACGGCTACGTCCTCCGACTCGTCCTCGAACACGAGCGACAGCATCAGGAGACGCTCGCCTACCTTTTTCAACTGCTCGACCCCTCGAAGAAGACGCGGCCCGAAGGCGCGGTCTCAAACGCGAAGCGCGACGGCGACGCGTTCGGCTCGGAGCCTTCGCGAGAAGCAGTCGAGTCTGATGCGAAGCGCCCGCGCGAAGCCGTCAAGTCAGATACGAATTCGGCGCGGGACATGGTTTCGATTCCGGCGGGCGAATTCCTGTTGGGAGCCGCGCGCGGCTCGTTCGCTTACGACAACGAGCGTCCGGCGCGCGAGGTCTTCGTGCCTGCATTCCGTGTCGCGCGCGTGCCCGTGACGAACGTGGAGTTCGCGCGCTTCGTCGAGGAGGGCGGCTACGAGCGGCGCGAGTTCTGGGACGAAGAGGGTTGGGGCTGGCGCGAGAAAGAGAACTGGACTCACCCGCTCTACTGGCGGCGCGAAGGCAGCGAGTGGTTCGCGCGAGGAATGTTCGGCGAAGGGCCGCTCGAAGCCGATCATCCGGTCGCGTGCGTCAGTTGGTACGAGGCCGAGGCGTTCGCGCGCTTCGCGGGCAAGCGCCTGCCGACCGAAGCCGAGTGGGAGCGCGCCGCCTCCTGGGACGACGCGCGCGCGGCCAAGCGTCGCTACGCGTGGGGCGACGAAGCGCCGGACGACTCGCGCTGCAACTTCCGCATGAGACGCTGGGGCACGACCGCGGTCGGAAGTTTTCCCGCGGGCGCATCTCCTTGCGGCTGCCTCGACATGACGGGCAACGTCTGGGAGTGGACTTCGACCCCGTTCGCGGGCTTCGCGGGCTTCGAGCCTTTCCCCTATCCCGAATACTCCGAGGTCTGGTTCGACGGCGACCACCGCGTCCTCAAGGGCGGGTCGTGGGCGACGGGCGCGTCGGTGCTGCGTAACTCCTTCCGCAACTTCTTCCGAAGACACTTCCGCATCGCCTTCGCGGGAATCAGGCTCGCCGAAGACGCGTGAGAGCGCGCGGGAATTTTTCCGAACGAGCCGGGGATTTACGCTTCGGGCGAAAGGTTTGGGCAAATGAATCTCTGGCGAAAGTACCCGACCGTTTACGAGATCAACACTTGGGCCTGGCTCGAAGAGTTGAGCCGCGCGCGCGGCAGGCGCGTGACGCTCCGCGGCGTGCCGCAGGACGAGTTGGAGCGCGTCGTGTCGCTCGGCTTCGACGCGGTTTGGTTGATGGGCGTCTGGGAGCGCAGCCCGGCGGCGCGGCAGATGTCGCGGACTAATCCCGTGCTGCTCGAAGAGTACGCGCGCACGCTTCCCGACTTCACCAAAGAGGACATCGTCGGCTCGCCTTACGCAATCGTCGCCTACCGCGTTGACCCGACGCTCGGAGGCGACGAGGGACTCGCGGACTTCCGCGCGCGTTTGAGCGCGGCGGGCCTTCGCCTGATGCTCGACTTCGTTCCGAACCACATGGCGATTGACCACGCTTGGCTCGCGACTCATCCCGAACGCTTCGTTCAGGCGGACGGCGCGGCGCTGGCGCGCGAGCCGCAGAACTTTTTTCGCGCGGGCGAAGGCGAAGGCTCGCGCGTCTTCGCTCACGGGCGCGACCCTTATTTCGACGGCTGGGCCGACACGGTGCAACTCGACTACCGACGCGCCGACACGCGAGAGGCGATGGCGCGCGAGCTTCTGTCGGTCGCGGCGCAGTGCGACGGCGTGCGCTGCGACATGGCGATGCTCGTCACGCGCGAAATCTTCACGCGCACGTGGGGCGGCGAGTTCGACGTTGGCGGGGCCGAGTTCTGGTCCGAAGCAATCGGCAGGGTCAGGGCCGCGCACTCTGACTTTATCTTCATGGCGGAAGTCTATTGGGACATGGAGTGCGAGATGCAGCGGCAGGGCTTCGACTTCGCATACGACAAGCGGCTCTACGACCGTATGCTTCACGAGGGCGCGCCTTCGGTTCGCGCGCACCTCGACGCGGATTTAAATTACCAGAGCCGGCTCGCGCGCTTCATCGAGAACCACGACGAGCCGCGAGCGATGCAGGCGTTCGGGCCGGAGCGCTCGCCCGCCGCCTCGACGCTCGCGCTCACGCTGACGGGGCTGCGGCTGCTGCACGAGGGGCAGTTGGAAGGCCGGCGCGTGAAGCTCTCGGTTCATCTGGGGCGCACGCCACAGGAAGCAACGGACGCCGCAACGCAAGAACACTACCGCCGAATCCTCGCGGCGCTCGCGCAGGACGTTTTCCACTTGGGCGACTGGCGGCAGGTCGAGCCGCGCGGGGCCTGGGCGGGGAATCCGAGCCACCAGAATTTCGTCGCGAGTCTCTGGACGTTCGGCGACGAGATTCGACTCGCCGCCGTCAACCTCTCGCCAGACCGAGCGCAGTGCTATCTGCCGCTCGGCCTCGACGCGCTCGCCGGGCGCGCGTGGGTCTTGAGCGACCTCTTGAGCGAAGCGCGTTACGAGCGCGACGGCGACTCGCTCAACTCGCCCGGCCTCTACCTCGACGTTCCGGCCTTCGGGCATCACCTCTTCGAGATAAGACCGCTGTAAATCTGTTCCACGAAGCCACACAAAACGACACGAAGCAGTTAACGACTGCCCGTTATTCCGCGTCTATCTGCGTGGATTTGTGTACGACTTTCCTTCTAAAACGGCGGGCGAGCGCCGCGGAAACTTCGTGTAAACATTGCGCGGCGCGCGGGCGTATTAGAGGCAAGTCCGGGCATTCCTCGGCATTCCGTCCACAAAGCGCGAGAGTTTTTATGAGAACGATCTACACCTTCTACGCCGACGCCGCGCGCATCGCGCTTCAGTCCATCTTCGCGCACAAGCTGCGTGCGTTCCTCACGCTCATCGGCATCATCATCGGCGTGGCGTCGGTCGTCGTCGTCGGCGCGGCGATCTCGGGGCTGAACACTTACGTGATGGAGAAGGTCACGGCAGTCCTCGGCGTCAACCACTTCATGATCGGGCGCATGGCCCACGAGGGGCAGATGTCCGCCGAGGAGTGGGATCGCATGAACCGGCGCAACAAGATTCTCCACCTCGACGACTACGACTGGGTGCACGAGCACTGCGCGGCCTGCTCGGAGGTCGGCGCGCAGCTCATGAACCAATCGGATGTCAGGCAGAACGGCGAGCAATTGTTCGGCGTCCAGATTCAGGGCTGCACGCCGAACATGCAGACAATCGAAGATAAGACGATTGACGAGGGGCGCTTCTTCCTTCAGCAGGAGTACGACACGGCGGCGATGGTCGCGGTCATCGGCGCCGACCTGAAGGACAAATTTTTCCCCGGACAAGACCCGCTGGGCAAGACCATCAGCGTGCGCGGGCTGCCGCTGACGGTCGTCGGCGTCGAGGAGAAGCGCGGCTCGATGTTCGGCCAGTCGTTCGACAAGCAGTTGTACATGCCCCTGACGGCCTACCGCAAAATCTTCGGCGGACTTCAGAGCATACAGATTCACGGCAAGTCGGCCACGCGCGAGCAGTTCGACGCGGCCATCGAGGACGCGCGCACGGCCCTTCGGAACAAGCACAAGCTGGCGGGCGGCGAGGACGACGACTTCGGGCTGGTCAACACGGGCGAGGTCGCCGGCGAGGTTGACTCGATGACGGGCGGCATCGCGGCGGTCGTCATGCCGATCACCTTCATCTCGCTCGTCGTCGGCGGCATCGTCGTGATGAACATCATGCTCGTCTCGGTGACCGAGCGCACGTTCGAGATCGGACTCCGCAAGGCGCTCGGCGCGACGCGCAAGCAGATGCTCTTGCAGTTCCTGATCGAGTCGTCCTGCCTGACGACGTGCGGCGGCGTGCTCGGCTTCTTCCTCGCCGTCGGCATCGCGTGGCTCGTCACGGCGACGACGGGCGTGACGATGACGGTCACGCTCTTCTACGTCGTGCTCTCGATAGCGGTCTCCGGCGGCATCGGGATGATCGCGGGCATCTACCCGGCGTTCAAGGCGTCGCGCCTCGACCCCATCGTCGCGCTCGCGAGGAAATAGAAAGGCGTCTCCGCACATGAAGCTGAAAGTCCCGAAGTTCGTCCCCGTCGAAATCATCCGCATGGCGTTCGATAGCTTGCGGGCGCACAAGTTCCGAAGCTTCCTCACGGTGCTCGGCATCGTCATCGGCGTCGCGGTCGTCATCGTCATCGCGTCGCTCCTGACGGGCGTGCGCCAGTCGCTCGTCGCGGTGGTCGAGGAGTACGGCGTCAACAACATCTATGCCTTCCACCTCTCGACGGGGCCGTCCCTCGGCCCGCGCGACGCGGCGGAGCGGCAGCGCAAGCCTTTGACCTACGAGGACGGCGAGGCCATCGCGCGGCTCGCGCCCTCGGTCGAGCGCGTCGCCGGAGACCTCTTCGTCTCGTGGCTCGACAGCACGGTCACCTACAACGGCATCACGTATCACCGCGGCGGCGTCGAGGGCGTGACGGCGAACTACGCCGAGGCCGCGAACGTCTCGGTGCGCGAGGGGCGCTTCATCTCCGACGCCGACGACAACAACCGCCGCGACGTGATGGTCATCGGCGTCAACGTCGTGGACGCGCTCTTTCCGGGCCAGCCCGACAAGGCCGTCGGCACGGAGGTCAAACTCGGCGGACGCCCCTTCGAGATCATCGGCGTGCTTGAGAAGAGGAAGAACGCGATCTTCGGCGAGAACGACGAGGACAATTCCATCTACATCCCGCTCCGCACGGCGCACGTGGTCTCGCCCGGAAGCGAATACCTGATGCTCGTCATCCAGGCGAAGACGGGGCAGATACGCGGCGCGCTCGACGAGTCGGAAGAAATCCTGCGCCGCCGCCGCGGAGTGAAGTTCGACCAGCCGAACAACTTCGACCTCGGCACCGCGGACAAGTTCGTCCAGCAGTTCGACAGCATCTTCGCGATGATCGGGCTGATCGCCATCGCCATCTCCGGCGTCGGGCTGCTCGTCGGCGGCATCGGCGTGATGAACATCATGCTCGTCAGCGTCACGGAGCGAACGAAAGAGATCGGGGTGCGGAAGGCGATCGGCGCGCGCAAGAGCGACATCATCCTGCAATTTTTGACGGAGGCGGTCGTGCTGACGTCGCTCGGAGGGCTCATCGGGCTCACTCTGGGCT
>DASRCS010000275.1:0-8046 GCA_035652995.1 Pyrinomonadaceae bacterium | reverse complement strand
CGCGTTCTTCCTCTCGATTGAATTCCAGAACACGGGCTACTTCGTCTATAAGACCTACAAGGCCGCGTTCGGCGACATCAACCCGCCCGCCGTGCCCGTCCCCGTCCGGCGGGAGACGTTCATGCCGGAGACGCGCTCCATCGCGAACGGCGTCGTCGTCGGGCAGGACAACTGGCAGGCGCAGTTGGACGCGAACAAGAACACCTACGTCCAAGCCTTCGTCCAGCGCCCGGCCTTCACCGCCAAGTACCCGGCGGCGATGAGCGCCGCGCAGTTCGTTGACGCGCTGTTCGCGAACGCGGGCGTGACGCCGAACGCGACCGAGAGGCAGGCGGCGATTGACGCCTTCAACGCGTCGGGCCGTGCCGCCGCGCTCCGCTCGGTCGCCGACAGCAACACGCTTCAGCAGAGCGAGTTCAACAAGGCATTCGTGCTCCTGCAATACTTCGGCTACCTGAAGCGCAACCCTGACGACGCCCCGGACACGAATTTCTCCGGCTACAACTTCTGGCTCTCGAAGCTGAACCAATTTAACGGCGACTTCACTCAGGCCGAGATGGTCAAGGCTTTCATCTCGTCCGACGAGTACAGGGGAAGGTTCTAGCTCGAACGGGCCACGCGATACGAAGGATTAAAAAGGGAGAGGGCGCTCGAACGCGAGCGCCCTCTCCCTTTTTTGAAGTCTTGTCAGCCGAAGCCTTTGGCAACTCGCAAGGTAGTCGGCTTACGCCGGCCCGCATTTCTCAAACGGTTCCGACCCGGCTTCGCTCGCGCGCCGCCACGATGGTGAAACGCTCCTCGAAGCTCTGGCCGTAGTCGTAAAAATACTTCGAGGACGTGACGCGCTCGATTCGGAAGCCGAGCATCGCGAAGACCTCGCGATAGACGCCAACCGAGTAAGTCCACCACGTGAAATCGTAAGACGGATTGCTCGCGAGCGGCTCGAACCGCGCGACGCGCTCCTCCGTTTGCAGAAGCGGCGTGACGACGACCAGCACGTCCTTCGCCACGCGCGCTATCGAGCCGAGCGCGGTTATCTGGTCGCTCAGGTGTTCCAGCACCGCGCCGACTATCACGACATCGAACTGTCCCAGCGCGGGCGGGATTTCATAGACGTTCCCGTAGAAGACTTCGGCGCGCGAGCCGAGAAGCCTGTGGCAAAGCCAATAGGCGTTCTTCCAGCGCTCCATCTCCGCGCCGTAGATTTCGGCCCAGCGCTCGTGATCCTGATAGTAAAGTTTGTCGGCGAACGGCAGGAGCGTCTGCTGTCGCACGTCGCTCATGTCGAACGAGACGACACGCGAGGCCCCGCGGCGCTCCGCCTCGAAACTGAGGAAGCCCGTCGCCGTCCCGATGTCGAGAACCGACTTCCCCTCGACGCCCACCCCGCCCACGTACTCGTCGAACCTGCCGCGCAAGTCCCACTGACCGTGAACGACGCCGAAGCCCGGCAGCTCCGTCGTGTGGTAGAAGAAACACTCGTCGAGGTTCTCGACCGCGCGCGGCGCGGCGAACTCCAACGGCGGACTCTTCCCTTCGCTCGTCATCTTCAGACTTCCTCCCGAACCGCGGCCTCCGGCTTTCGCCCCGCGCGAATCACGCGCGCGAGCGTTCGCGCCGCGCGCTCCTCCGGCAGCACGCGCCACGCCCAGAGTCCGAGCAGCGCGGCGGTCAACAGCGAGACCAGAAGTCCGATGAGCGCGGACTTCGGGCGATAGACGAAGCTGACGTTGTGCGCGCCCGCGTCGAGCAGGACGCCGCGCAGGTTGTAGTCAACGCGCAGGACGCCCGCGGGACGACCGTCAACGTATGCGCGCCAGCCCGGATAATGATTCTCGCTCAACACGAGCACCGAGGGCGACGGCGCAGATGTTCTTAAGTCAACTCGGTTCGCTTCGTACCTCGTTATCTCCGCGCTCCCCTGCGCGCCGCCCGCGAGCGGCGTCGGCGTCTCCGATTCGAGAAGCGCCGTCGCCCGCGGCTCCCAGCGCGAGCCGTCGGGCAGCCGCCCCGTGTTGATTGCTTCGAGCGTCGTCTGCTCGCCGAGCGCGCGCGCCTGCGTCGCGAGCCACGCGCGCGGGAGCGCGTGCGCGTTCTCGTAGATGTCAACGTACTGCGTCTGTGCGAGCAGACGCCAGCGCCCGCCGCGCGCGTCGTCAGCCGCTTGCGTCTCGCCGCCCGAAGCCTTCTGCGAGTCCTGCCCTCCGGCCTCAACCTTCTCGACGCTGAACTGCTCGCGGCCCAGAGCGTATGCCCTGTCGCCCTCGGCGAGCGACACGCGGAAGACTCCGAGCAGGAGTTCGGGCCACTTCTCCGAAGGCTCGGCGACGATCTCGCCGCCCGCGACCGCGACCCTTTCGGGGAGCGAGAACGTGGCGACGTATGTGTGCCCCGCGTACTGCGCCTGCGCGTCGGCGACCGCGTAGCTCGTCCCGACGTTCGCGCGACTGTGCCTGACGTGCGCGCGAATGTCGGGACGGTCGTAGGCCCACTCCGACGTGTCCACGCCCGCGCGCAGGGGGAACTCGAAGGTGCGACCGTCGCGCGAGCGCACGCGCACGCGCGCGACCTCCGTGCCGTCCGGCACAGCGTCAGACCATGAAAGATTCGTCAGCAGCGAGACGCGGTCGGCCTCGACCGGCGCGACGCTGAACGTGATACGTTTTCCCGCGCCCACGTTCGGCAGGCCGAGGTCGCCGTCCGCGAAGAGCGCGCCGCCGAGTTTCGTCGTCGCCGGCTTCAGTTCGGGCGTCGGCTGAGGCGCGTTGCCAGGCCGCGTCGCGCCCGTCTTGTCCGGCTGTTTGCGCATCGAGAGGAGGTAGCGGACGTTCAGGATGTCCAACGCGCAACTGTCGCCGCGGAGCGTCGAGTCGGGGTCGGTCAACTCGCCCCAGACCTTCATGTCTCCGGCGAGGCGGCTGTAACGCGCGAGGCCGAAGCCGTCGTAGCCCGCCGCGTTCTGTATGCCCTGCGCCATGTACACGTCGGGCTGCGTCCAGACGACCCAGTCCTGCGAGTGCGAGACGGACGGCGGCACGGGCGCGACCGCCGGGTCGAAGGTGTGCGGCGCGGTCAGGATTCTGTAAGAGGAAGTGTCCGGCGGCGCGTGCGCGCGCAGGAGTTTGACCGTCTCCGGCACGCGCCAAAGCTCGTCGTCCGCGGCGGGGCTTCCGACGCGCCAGCCGCTCGACTGCCCCCAGAGCGCGAGGTCGAGGGCCAGCACGCAGACGAGAAGCGCCGCCGCGCCGCGCCTGCGCGCGCGCGCGAAATTGAAGAGCGCCCACGCGCTCAAAGCGGCGACGAACACGGGCAGGAAAAGCTCAGGCGCGCGCATGAAACCGAGCGGCGCGGCGCGGCCTAGCTCGAAATTGCCGGGCCGCCCGACAGTCACCGCGAGGCACGTCAGCAGAAGCACGGACGCGCCGACTATCGCCGCGAGTCGCAGCGTCCCGCGCTCGCCCCTGCGCGCGGCGAGCGCCGTCAGGCCGCGGCCCGCGAGCACGGCGAGCGCGAACTCCGCCTCCAACAAATGACGCGCCGGAACGCGGAAGAGGTTGAGGACGGGGACGCGGTAGATGAGTTTGTAGATTCCGAGCGGCGCGTGACCGCCGAGCGCGAGCGTCAGGCAGACGAGCGCGGCGACCGCCCAGAACTTCGTGCGCGCGTCGCGGCGAAGCAGAATGGCCGCCGCCGCGAGCATCAGTCCGAGCGAGCCGACGTAGCCCGCCATCTCCGCGTAGAACGGCGGGCCGACGTAGGCCGCGCGAAACAGGCGACCGTCGCCGCCGCCGAAGACGTATGGCGCGAAGAAGGTCTCGACCATCCGGCGCGGCAGCGAGAACGAGACGAAGAACTCGTACGAGGCGTCGGCGCGCAGGCTGTTGCGCAGCAACTCGAAGGTCGGTAGGATTTGTACCGCGGCGAGCAACAGGCCGGCGGCGACGAGGCCGAGCGACTTCAGGTAAAGCCCGCGCGCGCGCCTGTCGCCGAGGGCCATCACGACCGCGTAGGCCGAGACGAGCGCGAGCGAGTAAGCGAGCGTCTGCTGGTGGCCGACGAACGCCTGCAACGCGACGAGGAGCGAGACGAGCAAGCCCGCGCGACGACCGCCGCCGCCGCAGTAAACCTCGACAGCCCACAGCGTCCACGGCATCATCGCCGCGACCTGCACGATGTTGATGTGCGCGAGCTGCGCGACCGTGAAGCCGCCGAACTCCCACGCGAGCGCGGTCACGAGCGCGCCCGCGACGGAGGAACCCGTGCGGCGTGCGAAGAGGTACGCGCCCAGCCCCGCCGCCGCGTAGGTCGAGATGACCATCAGGTTCGTCGCGGCGACGGTCGGGAAGGCGAGATAGAACCAGTTGAGCGGGAAGAGCAGTCCGCCCTGCGCCGAGGCGAACAGCGGCATCCCGCTGAAGATGTAAGGGTCCCAGAGCGGGAGGCTGCCGCCGAGAGTTATCCGCGCGGCGGCGGCGCGCAGCGGCACGTTGAAGAGAAGTCCGTCGTCCGGGCAGAGCGCGATCAAGCCCCGCACGGCGGGCAGGAAGTAGAGGACGGGCGCGAGCGCGACGGCGAGCGCGGCCAGCGTGTCGGACTTTATCCGCAGGCGAGGGTTGAATGGACGAGTCATTGAATCAGGAAATCCCGGCGCGTGCGGAATCGGGCGTCGTCGTCTTCGAGCCGCGGCGCGCGTTCTCGTCTGCGCTCGCGTGGGCGCGCGGGCGCGCGGCAGCGTTGGCGTGCGCGGCGCTTCTGGCCGTCATGTCGCTTCAGATGCTCGCGGTCATCTCGCGCAAGAGCATCACCGTTGACGAGATCGTTTTGATTCCGGCGGCATACTACCACCTCGCCGCGTTCGACTGCCAACTCGTCAACGAGCACCCGCCGCTCGTCAAAATCCTCGCCGCCGTGCCGCTCCTCTTCATCCAGCCGAACGAGATCAACCCGCGGAAGCTCGACGCGCCCGCGGACTCGCCGCAGGGCAAATGGGAGCACGCGGAGAGATTCTGGCAGGACAACGACGCGGCCTTCTACTCGATCTCGTTCTGGCCGCGCGTGCCGATGATTCTGCTCTCGGTGGTCACGGGACTTGCGGTCTTCGCCTTCGCGCGCGAGACGTTCGGCGACCTCGCCGCCGTGCTCGCCGTCGCGCTCTTCACCCTTGAGCCGACGGTTCTCGCGCACGGTCGCGTCGTGCAGACGGACATGGCCGCGGCGCTCGGCTACCTGCTCACGGCCTACGCGCTCCGACGCTACGCGCGCGCTCCGACGCCGCGGCGCGCGCTCCTGCTCGGCGCGGCGGGCGGCGCGGCGTGCCTGGCAAAGTTCTCGATGCTCATGGTCGCCCCGCTGCTCGGCGCGGCCTTCGCGGTGCTCGTGTGGCGCGCGCCGCGCGAAGGCCGCGCGAGGAAGTCGGTGATAGCGCACGCCGGACTCGTCATGCTCGCGGCGCTCGTCCTGATCAACGCGGCCTACTTCTTCGACCACCGACCGCTCAGCCCGGACGACGTGAGATGGCTGAAGTCGGTCTATGGGCCGAACGGCGACGCGGTCGTGCGGGCGGTCGGCGCGCTCTCCTGTCTGCTCCCGACCGACTTCGTGTACGGCGTCTTCTATCAGGCGTGGCACAACCGCGTCGGCCACAACGCGGGCTTCCTCGGCATGTACAGCGCCACGGGCTGGTGGTACTACTTCCCCGTCGCCTTCGCGCTAAAGACGACGCTCCCCTTCCTCCTGCTCTCGCTCGCGTCGCTCGCGTGGGGCGCGCGCGAGTGGCTGAGGACGCGCGACGCGCGGTTCGCGTGGCTGCTCGCGCCGTTCGCCGCCTACACAGTGTTCGTCCTCTTCAGCAACATTGACATAGGCGTGCGCTACTACCTGCCCGCCTACACGTTCCTCTTCGTCCTCGCGGGCGCGCTGCTCGAACGCCTGCTGCGCTCGCGCCGTGCGCGCCGCGCGGGCGCGTTCGCCGCCGCCGCGTTACTGTGCTGGGTGGCGGTCGAGGCCGCGCGCGCCTTCCCCGACCACGTGAGCTACATGAATCAACTCGCCTCGCGCGCGCCGCACTGGTGGTATTTGTCGGACTCGAACGTCGAGTGGGGCGACGACGTGCGCTCGCTCGCCGCGTACCTGCGCGCGCGCGGCGAGACGCGCGTGGGCGGCGCGTTCCTCGGCGGCTTCATGACCCTGCAACACTACGGGGTCGAGTACGTTGACCTGCTCAACGACGCGGACGAACCCGCCGGAAGCCCCGCGCCGCGCTACACCGCAATCGGCGCGAGCTACCTCAACGGCTCGACCGTGCCGGCGTATCAACTCGACGGGCGCGACGTGACGGAGAGCGAGCGCGTCAACACGTTCGACGAGTACCGCCGCCGCAAGCCCGAAGCGGTGTTCGGCGGCTCGATCTACCTCTTCCGGGAGGACGGGCGGTAGCCAGGCCGGGATGCTGAAGGCGGACAGAGTCAGAGGCTTCCTCAGCAGGCGCGGCGCGGCGCTCGCGCTGCTTCTCGTGCTGGCGGGAGGCGCGGTCTGCTACGCTTGGGGCGCACCCGTGAACCCGCCGGGCTTCTTCATTGACGAATCCTCCGTCGCCTACAACGCCCACCTCGTCGCGACCACGGGGCGCGACGAGCACGGCGTACTCTTCCCCACCTACTTCCTCGCCTTCGGCGACTGCAAGAATCCGACATACGTTTACCTCCTGGCCGCGGTGTTCCGGCTGACGGGGCCGGGCATCGCGCCCGCGCGCTACCTGAGCGCCGCGCTCGGCGTGTCGGCGGCCTTCGTGCTCGCGCTCCTCGGCGCGGAGTTGACGGGGAGGCGCGGCGTCGGAGTCCTCACGGCGCTGACCGCGCTGCTCACGCCGTGGCTGTTCCAGTTGAGCCGCGTGGTCGTGGAGGTGGCGATGTACCCGCTCGTCGTCGCGCTCCTCCTGCTGTGCCTGCACAGGGCTTCGCGCAAGGCCGCGTGGCGTCTGTCGGACGCGCTGTGCGTGGCCGCGGCGCTCGCGCTCGTGACTTACACGTACTCTACCGGGAGGCTCTTCGGGCCGCTGCTCGCGCTCGGACTCGTGCTGTTCGCGTCGAGGCGCGAGCGGCTGCGCTCTGTGCTCCTGACGTGGGCGCTCTACGCGCTCTCGCTCGTGCCGCTCGTCGTCTTCAACCTCAGACACCCCGGCGCGCTCACCGAGAGGTTCGGCTACATCACGTACATCACGCCGCAGACCACTTACGCCGAGGACGCGCGCCGCTTCGTCGAGCACTACTTCAGAAACCTCAGCCCGTGGCGCATGGTCGTCACGGGCGACCCCAACGCGTACCAGCTCGCGAGCATCGAGGGCGCGCCGCTCGTCCTCGCCGCGACGTTCGCCCTCGCCGCCCTCGGCGCGCTGCTCGTCTTCAAACATCAAAGGCGGGACGCGTGGTGGAGGTACTTCTTCTACGCGCTCGCCGCGTCGGTCGTGCCCGCGTCGCTGACGAACGAATACTTCCACTCGCTCCGCCTCTCGCCCGTGCCCGTCTTCGTCTTCGCGCTCGCCGCCCCCGCGCTCGCGTGGCTTTCGGAAGGCGGGCGTGCGCGGCGCGCGGCCCTCGTCTCGCTCGTCGTGTTGACGCTCGCGCAGGGCGCGCTCTTCCGGCGGCAGTACGCCGAGAGCGCGGCGTGGCCTCTGCGCCTGCACATCTACGACTCGGACTACGCGCGCGTCATACTGACGACCGCGCTCGCGCAAGGCAGCCGGCCCATCTACCTCTCGGACGCCAACGGCGTGCCCGGCTACATACAGGCCTTCTGGTACTCGACTCTCCGCGGCGTCCCGCTCTCCGACTTCAAGCGCATCGCCGCGGACGACAAGCCGCCTTCGGGCGCGCTCGTCATCACGACGAAGGACGTTTGCGTGAACTGCCGCGTGATCGCGGAGAGCGCGCCCTACACGCTCTACTACGCCGACACGCCCGCGCGCCCGCACGCGCCTCTGCCCGAAGGCGCGTTCCGCGCGCGGGTCGAAGCGCCCGACGCGCCGCTGACGATGCGCGCCGGCAAACA
>DASRCS010000274.1:0-23808 GCA_035652995.1 Pyrinomonadaceae bacterium | reverse complement strand
AGGTCTTGGAGACGATGGCGAAAGACGGCCTGCCCTCGCGCGCCGAAATCACCGACGCCGCGATGGGCGTGCGGGCCGAGTGCGTCATGCTCAACAAGGGGCCGTATGTGGTCGAGGCCGTGCGCGCTTTGGACGACATCCTGCGGCGGATGCAGGCGCACCAGTCGAAGAAGCGCTCGATGCTCCGCCACCTGAAACTCGCCGACCACTTCGCCGCGGACGACTCGGCAAGGCGGAAACCGAAAAGAGGCCGCGGCACCGCGGCGCGTGGGGCGCGTCCGTGTTGAAGAAGAGAAGACACGCGAAGACCACGCCTGAGAAGCGCGGCACGTCGCCCGCGCCGCGGTTGACGTGCCGCGTCGCGCGGGCGGCGCTGTGCTGCTGCCTGCTCTGCGCGCAGACGGCTCTGGCGCAGGGCGGGCCGCCGCTGCGCACGGACGACACGGCCACGCCCGGCAAGGGGCACTGGGAGATAAACATCGCCGCCACCTTCGAGCGCGAGCGCGACGAACGCGAGTCCGAGCTGCCGCTCATTGACATCAACTACGGCGTCGGCGAGCGCGTGCAACTGAAGTTTGAAATGCCGTGGCTCATGGTACGCGAGCGCGGCGCGCGTGCGCGGCGCGGCCCCGGCAAGGCGGCAGTCGGCGTCAAGTGGCGCTTCTTCGAGAACGAGCGGCACGGCTTCGCCGTCTCGACCTACCCGCAACTGGAGTTCAACGTCTTTCGCGCCTCCGCGCGCAGGGGTCTCGTCGAAGACACGAAGGAGTTGCTGCTCCCCTTCGAGTTGACGAAGAAGCTCGGCCCCGTAGAAGTTAACGGCGGAATCGGCTACCGGCTGATTCGGCCCCGCCGCGACGAATGGCTTTACGGGCTGGCCGTCGGCAGGCGCGTGACGAAGCGGCTCGAACTGCTCGGCGAGATTTACGGCACGTCGCGGCGCGGACTCGAAGAGGACGAGTCGTCCTTCAACCTCGGCGGCAGGCTCCGCGTGAGGCGGCACGTCACGCTCCTGTTCTCCGCCGGTCGGAGCTTCCGCAAGGCTTCGAGCGGCGAGCCGACGCTCTACGTCTATGCGGGCACACAGTTCACCTTTTAAGTCCGGTTACGGAAACGCGGGCGCGCGGTTTGGTGCGACATGGCGAAGGTTAAAGAAGTCGCGGGGCTGACGGACGAGACGGGGGTCGCCGAAGGAATACGGCTGCTCTCGATGTCGCGCTTCGGCGAGTTCCAGGACTTCCGCGAGGAGGCGCTCGGCGACGACCCGGAAGGTCTGCACGACATGAGAATCGCCTGCCGCCGCCTGTCGTGGGCGCTCCGCGAGTTCCGAAGTTACGTCCCGGCACGTCTCGTCAAGCGACCGCGCCGCAGGCTGAGAAAGATAGCCGCCGCGCTCGGACGCGTGCGCGAAGAGGACGCGGCAATCGCCGAGATCGAGAAGCTGTCGGGCGAATCGCCGGACGAAGTCTCCGCCGGAGTCCGCGCGATGGCGGCTGCGCGACTGCGCAAACGCGCGCGGCTGCGCGACGCGCTCGCGAAGAAGATCGAGCCGCGAAGGCTCGGTCGAATCGGGGGCGAACTTTATCAAGCCCTCACGCGCGCAACCGATTCTTCACGTTGCCGAGACTCCGAGCGTGACGGGTGCGACGCCAAACTGCGCTTCCGCGACCTGGGACGCAGGATCATCGAAGAGCGTCTGTCCGAGGTCGAGGCGAGGAGCGACGCCTTCTTCAAGCCCGCCGACTTGAAGTCGCTCCACCGCCTGCGCGAGGCAGTCCGCGAGCTTCGCTACGCGCTCGAATCGTTCGGGTCGTACTGGGAAGGGACTGCCGAATTTTTCGACGAGGAGTTGGACAGGCTGCAAACCGCACTCGGCAAGTCCAACGACCTCGGCGCGTGGGTCGAAGCCTTGGACGCAAGTCTCCTGAAGCTCAAAGGCCGCCCGCGCGAGGGCGTTCACGAGTCCGCGCGGGAAGCCTCGGTCTGGCTCCTCGCACACCACACGAGGGCGCGCGCAAAAACCTTTTGCGAGGCGCTGACGATCTGGAACGATTGGGAATCGCGCGGGCTTTCGGCGCGGCTGCGCGAATGCCTCGCGGCGAACGTCACCGCCGAAAGCGGTTCGCGGCCCGGCCCGCGCGCACGAGCATCAGTCGCGAAGGACTGCCGAGAGAGTAGGTAGCGTCATGGCCGACGGGGGAATAAAAATCACGCGGCTGCTCCGGCCCTATTGGGCGTCGCTCGCGCTCGCCTCCGCGGCGGTCGCCGTCGAGGGCGCGACCGACCTGCTCGAACCCTGGCCGCTCAAAATAGTCTTCGACTACGTCATCGGCTCGAAGCAGATGACGGGCCGGCTCGCGGCAGTCGTCGGCGGCACGACGGGGACGGACAAGTCCGCGGTATTGGAATTCTCAGTCCTCGCCGTCATCGCCATCGCCCTGGCCGCCGCGGTCGGGACCTACGCCGAGAAGTACCTGACGACGAGCGTCGGGCAGCACGTGATGCACGACCTCCGCCACCTGCTCTACCACCACATCCAGCGCCTCTCGCTCTCCTACTACGAGAAGCAGAAGACGGGCGACCTGATCGTCCGCGTCACGAGCGACATCGACGCCGTGCAGGACTTCGTCTCCTCGGCGCTTCTCGGCGTCGCCGTTGACGTGCTGACGCTTCTGGGGATGCTCGGCGTGATGTTCTACCTCGACTGGCGCTTCACGCTCGTCGCGCTCTCGGTCGCGCCCGTCCTCTTCGCGGTCGTCTATACGTTCACGCGACGCATCAAGCGCGCCGCGCGCGAGGTCAAGAAGAAGGAGAGCGAGATCACGTCGGTCGTGCAGGAGTCGCTCACGTCGGTGCGCGTCGTCAAGGCGTTCGCGCGCGAAGAGTACGAGGAGCGCAGGCTCGACAAGGAGAGCCTGGAGAGCGTTGACATGGCGCTGCGCGCGCGGAAAGTGAAGGCCAAGCTCTCGCCCGCCGTTGACATCATCGTCGCCGCGGGCACGGCGCTCGTGCTGTGGTTCGGCGTGAAGTTCGTCCTCACGGGCGAGCTGACGGCGGGCGCTTTGATCGTCTTCATTCTTTATCTCGGCAAGATGTACAAGCCGATGCGCGACCTCTCGAAGATGACCGACACCATCTCGAAGGCGCAGGTCGGCTTCGAGCGCATCCGCGAAGTCTTAGACACCGAGAGCAAGGTGCGCGACCTCCCCGGCGCGCGCACGGCCCCGCGCTTCGCCGGGAGGATCGAGTTCGAGCACGTCCGCTTCGGCTACGAGGCCGACAGGCCGGTCTTCACAGACCTGAGCCTCGCGGTCGAGCCGGGGCAGTTCGTCGCGCTCGTCGGGCCGACCGGCTCGGGCAAGTCAACGCTCATCGGCCTCATCCCGCGCTTCTACGACCCCGACGCCGGGCGTGTGAAGATTGACGGCGCGGACGTGCGCTCTTACAAGCTGAAGTCGCTGCGGCAGCAGGTCAGCTTCGTCTTGCAGGAGACGCTCCTGTTCCGCGCGCCGGTCTGGCAGAACATCGCCTACGGCAAGCCCGAAGCGACTCGCGAGGAGATAGTGCGCGCCGCCAAACTCGCCAACGCGCACGAGTTCATCGAGCGGATGCCGCAAGGCTACGACACCATCATCGGCGAGCGCGGCGAGACCCTTTCGGGCGGCCAGCGACAGCGCATCGCCATCGCGCGCGCCATCATCCGCGACACGCCGATACTCCTCTTGGACGAACCCTCCACGGGTCTCGACGCGGCGTCCGAGGAACTCGTCTTCGAGGCGCTTGGGTATCTGATGAGCGGCAAGACCTCAATCGTCATCGCCCACCGCCTTGAGACCGTCAGGCGCGCCGACGTGATCCTCGTCGTCGCGGACGGCGCGATCATCGAGCGAGGCACGCACGAAGAACTGCTCGCGCGCGGCGGACTCTACTCGCACCTTTACGAGATTCAGTTCAGGCGGCAGGCGGCGCAGACCGGGGCACAGGCAATCAACTGAGATGAATTCCGGGGAAGCTGACGGGCTAAACTACCCTCACGATACTTTCACAGGCGAATCAGCTCGTTGATTCTGGCGCGCACGGTTCCGGCGAGCATCTCGACTTCTTCGGGGCTGTAACCGCCTGCGCGGAAAGCGTCCTTGATCTGCCGGTCGCTTAGGCGAGAGAGAAGACCGCCGATCCAGCGGGCCTGCTCGACCGTGACGCCTTTGAGCATCCCGGCGTTCTTGCCGTGGAAGTCGAAGCGGACGAAGCCGTTCTCAACGCCCGTAACGAACTTCGTCTTCACGTAGTCCGAAGGCGCGTTGCGCGTGTGCGTGAAGGGGCCGCCAGTCTTGCCGAAGGTCCCGCCGAGGTCGGTGACGACGTACTGCAACTCGCCCGGGCCGCCGTCCGCGCCCGGCACGTAAAATGTTTTATTGTTCTCTTCCTTCAGGTCCCAGTTGTTCAGAAGCGCCATCATGACGGCCAGCCCCTGAAATTCTCTCGTCCCCGTGAACGGGTTTTTGTCCCAACTCCAGTTGTCGATCTTCTTGACCCCCTTCGGCCTCGACTTGAACCTCACGTTGACGTAGCCGTCGCCCTCGCACCTCTCAACCTCCTTCCGAGGCTTCGGCGCTCCCGCGATGTGGGCGCACGGGACGAGGTAGCTGACCTCCGTCATGTAGCCCGCGGCCCACACGAGCCGCAGCGAGACGGTCTCCGGCTGCGCCTCCTTGCCGAGCTTGGCGACCCACTTCTTCCCCGACCCGTCGCGCACGTCCCACTTGACCGAGTAGCCGGTCGTCGTGTCCGCCTCGAACGTGACCTTCGACAGGTCTGGCCGCATCGCCTCGCCGCCGGGGCCGAGGAAGAGGTCGCGCGTCGCGATGTCCGCAGGCTCGCGCCAGATGACGGGCGTGCCTTCGTACGCCTTCTTGTCCTTCTTCGACTGCGCGCCGGAATGGCCCGCGGGCCAGGCGAGCAGCAGGCCGAGACAGAATGCGACGAGGGAAAATGAGCGCCAGGCAAATCCCTTCATGATCGTTCCTCCCGACGGCGGGGTTCGCGCCACACGCCGTCTCAACCTTCGGCGGGAAGCTCAGGCTCGCGCGTGACTTCGACCGAGCAGTGCGCGCGCGCCGCGACAGCCGCCGACACGCTCCCCAGAAAGTAGCGGCCTAAGCGGCTGCCCGTGCCGCGCGAGCCGACGAAGATCGAGTCGGCACCCCACCGCTCCGCCTCTTCGACCAGCACGCGCCGTGGGTCGCCCGTCGCGACGAGCGATGTCGCCACAAGCCCCGCGTCGCTCAACTGCCTGACGGCGCTTCCGACCGTCGCGCACACCCAGTCGCATTCTGCGCGATTCTCTTCTTCGATCACTTCCCGCAGCGGCGGGATGAAGCGACCGACGCCGAGAGGAATTGGCGGGTCTTCGACGACACAGACGCGCGCCTCGCTGCCGCGCGGCCACAAGCGCGCAGCCACCTCGCGCACCGCCGCTTCCGCCCCGCGCGAGCCGTCTATGCCGACGAGGACGCGCGCCGGCGTCGGCTCGACCTCGACGCGGCCCCGCGCCACGCGCACGGACGAGCGCGACTCGTTCAAGACCTTCTGCGAGACGCTGCCCATCACGAAACGGCCCAGGGCGGAGCGACCGTGAGAGCCGACGACGACGAGGTCTGGCCCCCACTCGTCGGCTACCCGCAGCACCTCGCGCGCGGGCGAGCCGTAAAAGCTCTCGGCGCGCACCTCCCAGCCGGGGAAATTCTTCCGCAGTCGCGCCCGCGCCTTCTCCGCGAGGGCGTGGGCCTCGACCACGGTGGGAGAGTCCTCGATGAAGTGCCTCTGTAGTTCGGCGGGCGTGTACGCTGCCGCAGCCTCCTCGACGACTTCGTAAACGGACGGGGGCGGCGGCGGCAGCCAGACCTCCGTGACCGAAACCACCAATGCTTCGGCGTCGGGCGGCAGCCCCGCGCGTTGCAAGTCGTCGAGCGCGGCCTCGGCGCAGTCCGAGCCGTCGTACGCGATAAGTATTTTCATGGCGGACTTCCTCCTTGCCGGCTGCCGGTTTTTCTGGCCTTTAAGAGAGATAAAGAGGCAGCCCGTGTGTGCTCAATAGGCGCGTATCCTGCCGGCGAGCAGTCGGCGTAATACATGCGTGCAACGGTCGTGCCGACTTATCAAAAATCGTAAATCAATCTTCTTCAGTCGTAGCTCGACCCGGCGCGCCACGCCGAAGCGCGCCGTGTGATCTTTCACGCACGGCGCGCGGAACTTTACGCATCAGATCACGGCAACGGCCCCGCCGTAGTCGAGCGCCGGCACACTGAATCGCATGACAAGAAGAGCCGCACTTATGCCGCCGACAAAGGAAACCGTGAGCCGCGTGAAGAATCCGGCTTCACGACCGCGCGGAGGGTTACTACTCGGCCAGCACCTGTGCAGTTTTCAGCAGGCTCAAATCTATCGGCTTGGTTCTGCCGGCCACCTCGGCGAGCGGCGTCGCCGCGACACGCCCCTCGCGCAGTCCCATGAGCACGCCGCGCTCCCCTCCCAACAGGTGCTCCGTCGCCGCCACGGCGAGGCGCGTCGCCAGCAACCGGTCGAACGCGCCGGGCGCTCCGCCACGCTGCACGTGTCCCAGCACCGTCGCCCGCAGCTCGAAGCCGAGCCGCTCGTGGTGCTCGCGGAAGTAACTCGCAAGCCCCTGCGCGTTGAAACGCGCGCCCTCGGCGACCACGACGATGGCGTGTGCCTTGCCACGCTCGTATGCGGCGCGCACATCCCTTGCGACCTCTTCCGGGTCGGCCTCTACTTCCGGCAGGATGATGACCTCCGCCCCGCCCGCGATGCCCGTCATCAGCGCGATGTATCCGCAGTCGCGCCCCATCACCTCGACGAGGAACGCGCGCCTGTGCGAGGAGGCCGTGACCTTCAGGCGGTCTATCGCTTCGAGGGCGACGTTAAGCGCGGTGTCAACGCCGATGGACATCTCCGTGCCGCAGAGGTCGTTGTCTATCGTCGAGGCGACGCCGACCACGGGGAAGCCCGCCTGCGAGAGCAGGTGTGACCCGGTCTGCGAGCCGTCCCCGCCGACGACCACCAGTCCCTCGACCTCGCGCTCGCGCAGCGCATTCAAAGCGCGCTCGCGCCCTTCCGCCGACTTGAACTCCGGGCAGCGCGCGCTGCCGAGTACCGTGCCGCCCTGCTGGATGATCCCGCCCACGTCGCGCGCTTGCAACCGTATGAACTCCCCTTCTATCAGTCCCGCATAACCTCGCCGGACGCCGAAGACTTCACAGCCGTGACTCAACCCGGTGCGGACGACGGCCCTGATGGCCGCGTTCATGCCCGGCGCGTCGCCGCCGCTCGTCACCACGCCCATCCTTCTCATGATCGCCTCCTTCCTCGCCGCGCGCCTTCCTGTCGAGCGCGTCGCGCTCGCGGCGTGACGCGCGCGGTCGCGCAGCACCGCGCGGCAGAGTCTATTTCTGTATGCGCCGGAGGCCGTCCTGAAAACCTTTCCGCGCCGCGCCGGCGGAAGGCGGAGGGTCGGTGACAGTCCAGGTGCAGACGTAGCCTTCGGGGATGACGGCCTTGCGGTAGGCGTTGACGGTTTCGGTGTTGATGACGGCCTCGGCGCGCAGCGTGTGCTCGCCGGGCGAGACGACGAAGTAGATGCTGCGGTCGCCCGAAGGCACGCCGTCCATCCTCTCCTCGTCAATGAAGAAGAGCAGGTAGTAACTCGACTCGTTCCGCAAGCCCACAGCCGACTCGCCCGTCGGGCTGACGAAGCACTGCGCCGAGGCCACTTCCGCCGCGGCGAGCAGCAGGATGAAGACGAGCAGCGCCGTCAGCAGCCAGATCATGACGCGCCGCGCGGCGTGCCAATTCATTTCAAAGTGTGCGCGCATACTCCACCTCCTTCGTGCCGGCTGCGGCACTAACGCCACGCCGGCCCGCGGAGGGACTGCCGCGGTGAGCGCCTCACCGCTTTCGTGCGACTCCGCGGCTCATTCAGTTGAGCGCGTCTCGAAGCGCAGGACGGTCGTCGCGCCCGCCGAGTCTTCGATGTCGAGGCCCTCGCCGCGCCCTTCGGCGTCGAGGCGGATGACGACCTTCCGGGCGCGCACGACCGTGCGCGTCACGTTGCGCCCGGACGCGCCCTCCCCGCCGAGCATGATCTCGACCGACGGCGCTTCGTCGCCTTCCGTGTCGAGGTCTATGCCTGAGAGCTGAAGTCCGTCCTCCAGCCATAAGTCCTCCACGCCGCCGTCGGATTTCATGACCCCCAGGCGCGTCAGTCGCGCGCCGTTCTGCCGGTTGAACTCCCGCAGGTACGGCTCCCAACGTGCGCCCGGCTCTTCGCGTCTCAGTTCGGTCTTCATGTCGGCTCACCTCGACTGGTCTTAATCGAATCGTCGGATCAAACTAAACCGGCACGGGGCGGGAGCGCCGCATGAAATTATGAAAGGGTATGAAACGAACGCCCCGTCCCGTGCCGCTCCTCGCGCCCGCCTACGGCACGATTGAGATGTGGCTCTTGACGCTGTGGACGCCGGGCGCAGACCACGCCGCGCGCTCGGCCTCATCCTTCTCGGCCCACGACCGCACGTTGCCCCACAGCTCCGCCGTCCCGTCGTGCGCGGTCACGGTGATGCGGCGCGCGTCGAGTTCGGCGTGATGCCTGATCGCCTCCTCGATCTTGCGCTGCACCTCCTTCGTCGAGAGCTTCGGCATGATCCCGATGTTGTTGGTCACGCCGACGACGCCCGTCAGTTTCTTGACTGCCGCCTCGGCTGAGTCCCTCTGGTAGCCCCAGTCCACCGTGCCGTCGAGGTAAACCCAGCCGCTTTTGACCGTCACCTTCACGCGTTCTTCGGGCACGTCCACGCGCGCCTCGAGCGCCGCGGCAGCCGCCGCCGCGACCTCCGTGTCGGTCTTCTTCGAGGCGGGCTTCACCTCGATGTCGTTGGCGACGGCCTTGACGCCGTAGGTGCGCTTGGCGGCGCGCTCCGCCGCGAGCTTCTCGGCGTAGCTGCCGACGAAGCCGGTGAGCGTCACCGTCCCGTCGTCGGTCGCCACGCCGACATCCGTTGACCTCACCTCCGGGTCGTAGTCGAGAACCCACTGGACGCGCTCGCGCAAATCCTTGTCAGCTTGCTTGACCGTTTTCGCTTGCATGATTTCAAACCTCCTTCGTTTGGAGCGCGCGCGGTCGGCTGCTCCTTCGTCTGCACTTCTCTTCTCCGACTGTTGACATGATCTTTTCCTCCGCGGAAATTCCAGCGGGCCTTACGCGTCGTGGGCCGTCGTCGTTAAGAACTCTTTTCCAACTCGTCGGAGTGCAACCGACGTGCCCGCGCGGAGACGTTCAAAGGCGAGGGATTAAAAGGGTGTGGAGGAGTACGCACAAACGGCGGGCGTAAAAGTACGCGCGGGGGCGGAAAACTACGCCCGTCGCTGCGTCGTGGTATTGAGGGGTGTGGAATACGAGGTCAGGCGGCGGGCCGGTGCACAGAGTCGTCGGCGCGTGACGCGGACGGCTTGTAAGGTCTCGCGATCAAGGTCGGGCACGGGGCCAGGCGCAGAACCCTGTCGGCGTTCGACCCGAAAAGGGCGAGAAGGCCGTGGCCGACGCCGTCCGAACCCAGGCAGATGAGGTCTATCTCGTGCTCCGCCGCGTAGGCGAGCACCTCCTCGTAAGGCTTGCCGGTCAGCACCGCGCGCACGACCCTTACCCCGCGGCCTTCTTCACCGGTCACCGACTCCTCAAGCCTTCTGGTCGCGTCGTGGTAGAGCGAGCGCGCCGTGCCCGCGACCCAAGCCAACTCCGGCGCTTCGCCGACCGGTTCGGGGAGGACGTGGAGAAGGTGAAGCTCGGCCCCGAACTTCCGGGCGAACGAGAGTCCATATTGCAGCGCCAGCTCCGAGCGGTCGGAGAAGTCGTGCGCGACGAGGACGCGCCCCAAGTCAGTGTCGCCCGCCGAGAAGCCGACCCACTCGCGCTCGCGCGCGTGCGTGACCAGAACCGAGCAGGGCGCGGTGCGGCAGACCGTCTCGGCGGTCGAGCCGAGCAGCGCCGCGCTGAGTGGCCGGCGGCGCGAGCGCATCACGATCAGGTCTGCGCCGCGCGCCGCGGCCTCGCGCGTGATCGCCGCGCCGGGGTCGTCCGCGTCGAGGATGAAGCCTTCCCAGTCGAGAGTCGAGAAGTCTGACGCGCCCAGGTGGTGCGCGAGGGCGTCCTCGAAAATGGTCTCGACGCGTCGAGCCACCTCCGCGCCGTCTCCGTTCTGCGTGGCCGCCGCAGTCTGCCCGCCGCAGTGGCAGAGCATGAGCTTCGCCCCGTAGCCGCGCGCGAGCCCGACGGCGTAGCGCAGCGCCTCCTCCGACTCCTTCGTCATGTCTAAGGGGCACAGTATCCTTTCGACTTTGATCATCGAGGCTCGCACGCCGCCACCCGCGACGCCCTCCTTCCCGATTACTCTCGACGCCGGACGAAGCAACGCACGTGCCGACGCGGCGGGCGCGCGTTCGAGCATATCTTTCGCAGAATTTCAGACGAGGCTGGGGAGTCGTGCGGATTTTTACGCCCGCGATGCGGCTTCGTGCTACCATGCCCGGCAGCGCACTTTGTTTGACGATACGGATACTTACCTCGCCGTATTCTTTTATCCAACGAGCCTACGCCATCCTGCCGAGCGGGACGCGCCGACTTGCCGCAAGCGTTACACGGGGAGTGGGCCATGAACGACCCGAAGGATAACCTGCCGCAGCAGACCGAGGAGGCTTTCGAGGCGCGGCTCGCCGGGATCGTCGAGTCGGCGATGGACGCCATCGTCACCGTTGGCGCGGATCAACGCGTCGTCCTCTTCAACCGCGCCGCCGAACAGATGTTCCGCTGCCCGGCTGCCGACGCCTTAGGCCGGCCCCTCGACCGCTTCATCCCCGCCGGCTTCCGCTCCGCGCACCGCGGGCACATACGCGCCTTCGGCGAGACCGGAGTCGCCACGCGCTCGATGGGCGGGACGCGCGCGGTGTCGGGCCTGCGCGCGGACGGCGAGGAGTTCCCCGTCGAAGCTTCGATCTCGCAGGTGGAGGCCGGCGGGCAGAAGCTCTACACCGTCATCATGCGCGACATCACGGAGCGCAAGAAGGTCGAGGCGCAGCTCCTGCGCGCGCAGCGCATGGAGTCCATCGGCACGCTCGCCGGCGGCATCGCGCACGACCTCAACAACGTCCTCTCTCCCATCCTCATGGCCGTCGAGGTGCTCAGGATGAAACACACGGACGAGGAGAGTCAGACATGGCTCAGAATACTCAACGAGAGCGCGCAGCGAGGGGCCGCGATGGTCAAGCAGGTGCTCTCCTTCGCCCGCGGGACGGGCGGGGAGCGTACGCTTCTCAACCCCAAACACCTGCTCGCCGAGTTTGTCAGCATCATGCGTGAGACCTTCCCCAAATCAATCGAGATCAAGTTCAACCTGCCCTCGGGCCTGTGGCCTGTCTCAGCCGACGTGACGGGGCTGAACCAGGTGCTGATGAATCTCGCCGTCAACGCGCGCGACGCGATGCCGGCGGGCGGCGTGCTGACCTTGAGGGCCGAGAACGCCACAGTGGACGAGAACTACGCGCGGATGCGGGTTGAGGCCGCAGCCGGAAATTACGTTAAGGTCACGGTCGAGGACACCGGGGTGGGAATGACGCATGAAGTGCTGGGCAGGATTTTCGACCCTTTCTTTACGACCAAGGGCGTCGGCAAGGGAACGGGGCTGGGGCTTTCGACGGCTCTCGCCATCCTGAAGACGCACGGCGGCTTCATGGATGTTCACAGTGAAATCGGACGCGGGAGTTCGTTCACGGCCTATCTCCCCGCCGCAGACATCGGCGAGCAAGTTCGTGAGGAGAAGTCGAAGGCCGAACTACCTACAGGAAAAGGGCAACTGGTTCTCGTTGTAGACGACGAGGAGGCGATCAGGCAGATCACCAAGGGCACGCTGGAAGCATTCGGCTATCGTGTGCTGAGCGCGGGCGACGGCACCGAGGCAGTCGCCCTCTATGCCCCGATGAAGGACGAGATCGCCTGCGTCATCACCGACATGATGATGCCCTTCATGGACGGGCTGGCGACCATCCGCGCCCTCAAGCGACTTAACCCCGCCGTGAAGATCATCTCGGCCAGCGGCCTCGCGGAGGACGCGAAGGAGAAGGAGGCCGCGGGACTCGGTGTAGAAAAGTTTCTGCCGAAGCCTTACACGGCGGAGGCGCTGCTGCGGGCGCTGGCCGCGATCCTCGGCCCCTCTTCGGCGAATTGAATTCGGATTCCACCCGACCGTCTTGCGCTTCCCTTCTTCACTAAATGCGCGACTTTTCTGGTCTCGACGTTGTGCCCACCAGTGCCGGCGGCACGGCGCTTCACCTACACGCGTTGACGGGCAGGCACATTCTGAAGGTCGAGCCGCGCCCCGGCTCCGAGCGGACTTCGACGCGCCCGCCGTGCTCGCGCGCGATGCGCCGCACCGCCGGAAGCCCCAAGCCGGTTCCTCCTTCGGTCGTCGTGTAGAAGGGGCTGAACACGCGCGCGCGATCTCGCTCCTCGATGCCGCAACCGGTGTCTTCGACCTCGATGACGGCCTCGCGCCCCGCGTCTGCATCGTCTGAAGTTTCCTGGCGGACGCGCACGACGACTCGCCCGCCGTCTTTCACGGCCTCGACGCCGTTGAGGATGAGGTTGAGCACGGCATCCTCGATCTGCGCGGCGTCGAACGGCAGAACGACCGGGTCGGGCGAAGGCTCGAAGAGGACAGCGGTCTGCTGACCTGTGGAGGATGCCTTCGCGGCCTGGTGGCGGGCGAGCAGCACGGCGCGGCGCACCGCCTCGTCGAGCGAGGCGACGGCGAGCCGCGGCGGGCGCGGGCGGGCGCGCTGCAAGAGAGCGCGCACGGTCGCGTCTATGCGCTCGACGGCGTGGCTCACGTCTTCGAGGACTTCGATCTCGGGGTCGCCAGTCTTTCGGCGGCGGATGAGGATGTCAACCGCGCCCTTGATGCCGGCCAGCGGGTTCTTGATCTCGTGGGCGAGGCCCGCGGCCAACTCGCCGACGAGCGAGAGGTGAGAGGCGCGCGACAGCTCGACCTCAAGCCTCTTCTTCTCCGTGATGTCCACGCCGGAGGGGACGAGGTGCGTGACGCGCCCGCGCCCGTCGAAGACCGGCGCGAGCATGAAGTCCACGATGATGAAGCGCTCGCGTCCGACGCGGTTCATCGTGTCGAAGCGCGAAGGCTCGCCGCGCGCCGCCCTGTCGATGGCCTCGCGCAGCCGCGCCTGAACATCGGCGGAGAAAGACCACCAGTAGGTCTGCTCGAAGGGGAGACCGAGCACGTCGTCAGGTTGCAGCGAGGCGGCTTCGAGCGCGGCACGGTTCGCCTCGACGAGAGTGCCGTCGGGCGTGAGCACGCCGGCGAAGGCGAACAGGCCGTCGAGCACGTCGTGCAGCCGCCGCCCGCTCAGCCGTGACGCTTCACCGCCTGTCGTAATCCCCTGCTTCTTTTTAATCGGCGTGTTCACCCGGTGTCTCGTCACTGAGATTCGCAGTTAAGTTTCAGGCGCGCAAGACTCCGAGCTTCTTCAGGCGGTAGCGGAGTTGGTCGCGCGAGAGGCCGAGGAGTTGGGCGGCGCGCTTCTGGACGCCGCCCGCGCGCTCCATCGCCTGCCGGACGAGCGACAGCTCGACCTCTTCGACCGAGACGCCGGCGGGCGGGAGTTTAACGATTTCGTCCACGGAGGTCTGGCCGTCGGCGGCGGGAGCCTGCTTACCGACATCTGCGGCGACGTTGGGCGGCAGATATTTCTTTGTCACCGTCTCTCCCTCCTCAAGTATCAGGACGCGCTCGACGACGTTGCGAAGCTCGCGCACGTTCCCCGGCCACGCGTAGCGCCGCAAAGCCTCCGCGACCTCCGGCGAGAGGCTGCGAACGCCGCGGCGCAAGCTTCCACCTAAAGCCTGTAAGTAATACTCGGCGAGCAGCAGTATGTCGTCGCCTCGCTCGCGCAGCGGCGGGATGTCAATCTGGATGACCGAGAGCCGGTAGTAGAGGTCTTCGCGGAAACGACCCTGCGTGCTCTCGGACTTCAAATCTCTGTTCGACGCGGCGACGACACGCACGTCGAGCGGGATGTCTTTCAAGCCCCCGACTCTGCGGAACGCCCCTTCTTCGAGAACTCTGAGCAGCTTCGCCTGCAAGCCGAGTTCAAGCTCGCCGATCTCATCAAGAAACAGCGTTCCACCCTCGGCCTGCTCGAACAATCCTTCCTTCCTCGCCTTGGCGTCCGTAAACGCCCCCTTCTCGTAGCCGAAGAGTTCGGACTCGATCAAGGTCGAAGGAATCGCCGCGCAGTTGATGGCGACGAAGGGGGAATCCGAGCGGCGCGAGGCGTAGTGGATGGCTTTGGCGACGAGGTCTTTGCCCGTCCCCGACTCGCCTTGCAACAGGACGGAAGAGACTTCCGACTCGGCGACCTTGCGCGCGAGCGCGAGCATCTCTTTGATCGCTGGCGAGCGACCGACGATCTGGTCGAAGCCGAACTTGCGCGCCCGCTCGCCGCGGATCGAACTCAACTCCCTACGCATCCGCCCCGCTTCGAGGGCGTTGCGGATCGTGACCTGAAGCTCGTCGAGGTTGATCGGCTTCGAGATGAAGTCGTAGGCCCCGGCGCGCAGCGAGGCGACGGCGTTCTCCACGAGCACAGCAGCCGTGACCATGACGGCGACCGCATCGGGATCGCGCTGCTTCATCTCGCGCAGCACGTCGAGGCCGGAGCGGTCGGGCAGGTTGATGTCGAGCAGCGTGAGGGCGGGACGCTCCGAGTCGAAGAGCGCCAGCGCGGTCGCCGCGTCCGGCGCTTCGACGGGCGCGTAGCCCCACCCGCGCAGCGCCTCCTTGAGCGTCCAGCGTATCAGCCGCTCGTCGTCCACCACCAGAATCTTCGTCTCTTTCACGGCGGTCTTCGCCATTGACGCACCCCCCTCCTGCCGCGGATTGCGAGGGCGAGATGGTAGGCAAACAAACACACCCCGAACCTTCGACCGGACTCGCCGATAATTTTCTTGTGCAACGGACATGCCGCTCCCGCCCTTGCCGGGGATTTGTCGCTTTCGCTCTATTTCAACGCCTGCTCTAAAGCCGCTCCCGGAAAATCTTCGCACCCTGCGTAAAGTTACCCACCCGATGTGTTAAAGCTCACGCATCTTTCCCACCTGCGGCGGACGAAACCGAATGACTCGCATGAATTCCACGGCGGCTCTAACCCTCTATCCGAACGGCACCGGCATTGCACATAACCCGGTGGGGACTCTTTCCGAAGACGCCGACGCAGCCGTCCGCCGCTCAATATTTGCCGCGTGTGAATGTCGAAAGCTCGCGCCCGGCAAGATGCCGCGAGGAGGATTTGAAATGGCGAAGATGAGGGCGAATGTTTTCCACGCGAAGGACGACATCCGCATAGAGGAGGTCGAGCGACCGCGCGCCGGTGTGGGCGAGGCCGTCATCCGCGTCACGCTGACGACCATCTGCGGCACAGACCTGCACATACTCCGAGGCGAGTACCCCGTCCGCCCCGGACTCGTCATCGGGCACGAACCCGTCGGCGTCGTCGAAGAGTTGGGGCCGGGCGTCACAGGTTATGAAGTCGGCGACCGGGTGCTGGTCGGCGCGATCACGCCGTGCGGGCAGTGCCGCGCCTGTTTGTCCGGCCACCTCTCGCAGTGCGGCCACGGCGACGCTTACGAGGCCGTCGGCGGCTGGCGTTTCGGCAACACGATTAACGGCGCGCAGGCCGAGTACCTTTTAGTGCCGCACGCCCAAGCCAACCTGGCGAAGATTCCCGACGAGTTGACGGACGAGCAGGTCGTGCTCCTCGCAGACATCGCCTCGACGGGTTTTAGCGGCGCGGAGTCGGGCGCGGTTAAGATCGGCGACTCTGTCGTCGTCTTCGCGCAGGGGCCGATAGGTTTATGCGCGACCGCGGGCGCGCGCCTGATGGGCGCGGCGCTCGTCGTCGGAGTTGACGGCGACTCGAACCGGCTGCGGATGTCGGAGCGCATGGGCGCGGACGTAGTGCTCGACTACCGCGAGACGGATGTCGTCGCGGAGGTTCTTCGACTGACGGGCGGCGGCGCGGACGTGGCGATAGAAGCCCTCGGCACGCAGCAGACTTTCGAGGACTGCCTGCGCTGCTTGCGTCCGGGCGGGACGCTCTCAAGCCTCGGCGTCTATTCCGGCAAGCTGCAAGTGCCTTACGAGGCCTTCGCGGCGGGGCTGGGCGACCACCGCATCGTGACGACTCTTTGCCCCGGCGGCAAGGAGCGGATGCGGAGGCTCATGGAGGTGGTCAGGAGCGGGAGGGTTGACTTGACGCCGCTGCTGACGCACACCTTCCCGCTCGACAGGATTTCGGAAGCCTACGAGCTTTTCGGCGGTCGCCTGGACGGCGTCCTCAAAGTCGCCGTCAGGCCGTAGCCGCGACAGAAACATCCGAGGTGGCGCGATGAAGATACTGCTTGCCATAGACGGCTCGCCGTGCAGCGAGCTTGCGGTTGAGGAAGTGGCGCGCAGGCCGTGGCCGGCGGCCAGCGCCGTGCGCGTTTTGTCAGTTGTCGAGTTGGTGACCGTCGCCGGGCCTGAAGCCGTGACGCCTTCGCAGGCCTACTACGATACGGTCGAGAGTTTGGCGCGCGAGGACGTCGAGCGCGCGGCGTCGAGGCTCAGGCGCGAGGCGACGACGAAGCTTGAGGTCGAGTCCGCGGTCTGCGTCGGCTTCGCAAAACAGATCATACTCGACGAGTCCGAAGGGTGGGGCGCGGATTTGATCGTCGTTGGCTCGCACGGCAGAGGTCTCGCCGGGCGCTTCCTCTTAGGCTCGGTCTCGCAGGCCGTCGCCGCGCACGCCAAATGTTCGGTCGAGATCGTGCGGAGTCGGAAGGGGCGTTGAGCCATGACTGCGGCATTCTCCGTGCTGGTGATTCTGCCCTCGCCGGCCTTCCCTTCTTCCTGATGACGTGAGTCTTCGCCCCTCTCGGCGAGGAAAGGCGTGACGCGATGATTGACCGGGAACTTCAAAGGCGTCTGGAGCAGTTGCAAGAAGAACTCCGGCGCGTAGGTGCGCCCGACGAAGAGGAGCGAGAGATACTTCGGAGTTTGTCGGAGGAGATCGACGCACTGCTCTCGCGCGACGAGCGGCACGAGCAACAGTACCGCGGGCTGGCCGGACGCCTGCGCGACGCAGCCGCGAAGCTCGAAGCTTCACACCCGCGCGCCACGCTGTTGATGAGGGGCGTGATAGATTCGCTGGCCTACCTGGGCGTTTAGTCATCGGCTCGCGGCCCGACAGTCGAAGCGCCGCGAGGCTCGCTCGATTCGACTGTCGGGAGCGCACGCTTTCAAACTTCTCCGTTCACCCGACGAGCCGCCGCATCAGCCTGCGCTTCACCAACTCGACCAACATTAGATAGGTGCCCGTCGCCAGCAGCAGGAAGACGATGAACGCGGCGGGCAGCGGCGCGAACCCTATCAGCGAGCCGAGGGGCGTGTAAGGCAGCGCCATCCCGAAAAGAACTACCGCGAGCGTCGTCGCCGTGAGTGCCGCGCTCGGTCGGCTGCGGAAGGGGTTGTCCGCCGTGCGGATGACGAAGATGACGAGCGTCTGCGTGGCGAGCGACTCGACGAACCAGCCCGCGTGGAAGAGTTGCTCGGAGGCGTGGAAGACCTTGAGCAGCACGAAGAACGTCAGGAAGTCGTAGGCCGAGCTGACCGGGCCGATGTAGATCATGAAGTTGCGGATCAACGCGATGTTCCAGCGCTGCGGTTTGTGGATGAAGGTACGGTCAACGTTGTCGGTCGGGATCGTCACCTGCGCCAGGTCGTAGAGGAAATTGTTGAGGAGTATCTGCGTCGGGAGCATCGGCAGGAAAGGCAGGAAGACCGCCGCCGCGGCCATCGAGAACATGTTGCCGAAGTTGGAACTCGTCCCCATCAAAAGGTACTTCATCACGTTGCCGAAGCTCTTGCGCCCCTCGATGATGCCCTCGTGCAGAACCTTCAGACTCCGTTCGAGCAGGATGATGTCCGCCGCGTCTTTCGCCACGTCCACGGCGGTCGAGACGGAGATGCCCACGTCCGCCGCGTGGAGCGATGGCGCGTCGTTGATGCCGTCGCCGAGGAAGCCGACGACGTGGCTGCGCCGCTTCAAGGCGAGGATGATGCGGTTCTTCTGCGCGGGCGAGACACGCGCGAAGACGTTGGTCCGCTCGGCGATGTGCGTCAGCGCCGTGTCGTCCGTCCGATCCAGCTCGTCGCCCAGGATTATCCGCCCGCCCGCAAGCCCGACCTGCGAGCAGACGTGCTCGGCCACCAGTTCGTTGTCGCCCGTCAGAATCTTGACCTCGACGCCGTCGCGCCGCAGCGCGCGCAGCGCGACGGAGGCCGACTCGAGCGGCGGGTCGGAGAAGGTCAGGAAGCCAGCCAGGGTGAGGCCCCGCTCGTCGGCGGCCTCGTAAATCTCTTTGGGCGGCACGGCGGCGAAGGCGACCGCGAGCGAGCGCATGCCCCCGGCGCAGAGTCCGCGGTAAACGGCCTCGCAGCGTGCGCGCGCCCCGTCGTCGAAAGGGCGCGTTTGCCCTCCCGACTCGTAGGCGGCGCACGCGGCCAACACGCTCTCGGGCGCGCCCTTCGTAATCAGCAGTCGCGCCCCCTCGCGTTCGACGACGACGGAGAGTCGTCTTCGCTCGAAGTCGAAAGGGACCTCGTCCAGCTTGCGGTACTCGTGAACGTCCGGGTGGTCGTGCGCCAGCACTGCTTTGTCGAGCGGGCCGGCGCCCCCCTTCTGCCGGACGGCGTGGTTCATCGGGTCAAACACACCGGACTCGTGCAGGCTGTTGAGGTAGGCGAGCAGGAAGACGCGCTCGGATGGATCGCCGAAGGGGTCGAGGTGTTGGTCGAGCCTCATCTCGCCGCTCGTGAGTGTGCCGGTCTTATCGCTGCAGAGCACGTCGATGCTGCCGAAGTTCTGCATCGCCTCCAGGTGTTTGACGATCACCTTCTTGCGGGACATGTGCACCGCACCCCGTCCGAGCGTGACCGTCGTGATCATTGGCAGGAACTCCGGCGTGAGGCCCACCGCCAGCGCGACGGCGAAGAGCAGCGACTCCAAGAGGGCGTGGTGCAGCACGACGCTCGCCAGCAGCACGAAGAGTACCAGCAGCACAGTCGTCTTCATGATGAGGAGGCCGAACCGGCGCGTGCCCCGCTCGAATTCCGTCTCCGGCGGCTTCCCCGCGAGGCGGGAGGCGATGCCGCCGAAGGCCGTCTCCTTCCCCGTCGCCGTGACCAGGGC
Source organism: Pyrinomonadaceae bacterium (assembly GCA_035652995.1). GTDB lineage: Bacteria > Acidobacteriota > Blastocatellia > Pyrinomonadales > Pyrinomonadaceae > QHXN01. Next base: position 4,440 of record DASRCS010000274.1, on the reverse strand, counting down.
CGTTCCGGTGCCGCTCACGACGGACGTGCCGAGGAAGACCTTGTGACGCTCGTCGGCGTCGCCCTGCGCCACTGACTCAAGTCCGAGCGCCTCCTTCTCGACGGGCAGCGACTCGCCGGTGAGCGCGGCCTGCCGCACGTACAGGTCGCGGGCCTCGACGAGGCGCGCGTCCGCAGGCACGAGGTCGCCCGCAGTCAGCCTGATACAATCACCCGGCACGACTTCACGCCTGGTAATCTCGACCCAGCGGTTGTCGCGTAGCGCCGTGGCCGTCGGCGTGACCCCCTTGCGAATCCGCTCGACGGCGCGTTGCGAGCGGTAGGTCTGCGCCGCGTTGAGCGCCACACCCAGTAGGACCATCGCCGCGATGATCGAGGCGTTGACGGCTTCGCCGAGCGCGGCGGAGATGGCGCTGGCGACGAGCAGGATGATGACGAGGGGATTGGCTAACAGGAGCAGAATCTGAACCGCGCCAGCCGCGCGCCGAGCCGCGACTGGTTCGTTCGGGCCGAAGTGTCCGAGGCGCCGCCGGGCCTCCTCGGTGCTGAGGCCGACGCCCGCGTCGCGCCGGGCGATAGCCGCGTTCATGCTGGGAGTATCCTCGCCGCTGGTCAGGACTGCTATCCGCCTCATCCCACACCTCCGACTCTCTCCGGTCTCTTTATCTCGCGGCAAGAGTCATACCGGCGAAGCCGCCGCGGACGAACATGATTTCCACAAGGAAAGGGATTAGCGAGTAAGACCTCCGCGAAGAGAATGTGGAATTTCCCGCACGACTTGTATTATGACTACCGCCTACAACTTGAAATGCGGTTATGATAAATGCGAGACAAGGCGGAGCGGCCTCGCGGACATACATCGCTAAGGTGATTATCTACTTGACGCGAGGTGGCCGATTTATGGCTTTCTATCGTTCGGAATATTTGAGGATTTGCCGTCTCAGCAAGTATCGACCGGCGTCAAGTAGATGATCACCAAACGTTGGACTGGAGCTAGCCCGCGGATGATGCGGGCGGCAAAGGTCAAAGATAAACAGATGGGTTTATAGTAAGTCGCCTAGAGCGGTCTTCGATTCAGTGTAAGACATAGCAGCAGTGCTTGAACCACGCGCGGGCGTCCGACCAATGACGGTCGCGATGGCCTGCTTAATGGCCGCTTCCGACGCTTCGCGGGTGCGCGCTCAGGTTGTCGAGCATTACGATAGATGAGTGCCGCATATCCGGGGCCCTATCGATACATACTTACATGACCTTATTGACGCGCCCAGCGTGCTAGGGCTAGACACGCGGTTGCGGTGCTAATGTAGCCGCACACGTCTGCGTGCGGCCCCACCGATGAGGACACGTCGCCTTCGTACCTGGGCGGGACTAGCAGCAATGCGGTGCCAGGCCAGCCTTGGGCATTCTGCAACTTATCCACCAACTCATGCACAAGTACCTCGGCGAGCGACATAGCATTTGGCCAAAGTTCCAAGCACAGCAGCAACGACAACGCTGCGTCTAACGGACCAGCCACATTCTGCCCGCCCGACACCCAAGAAGCCAGCCCCCGCCACACCTCCAAGGGCAGGCCGCCGGAGCGGCGCAGAAAGCTAACCGACCAAACGGTCGCGTAAACATCAGTCGCCCACCAGAATGAAGACCAAATGCCGTCGGGGTTGCGGGCGTACAGCACCGCGGCGCGTACTCGCGCGACTAGCTCACTCCGGCTGCTGCAACCAAGCAACGCCAGACCGACCATGGCTGTCACATCGGCGTGGGCCTCTGCCCAAGCGCCCTGTGCGGGATCAAGAAAGGTGTGAGCGCGGCCAGCAGGATCAAGGTATTTGGCCAGTTGCGTGCCGGCGACTTGCCCACCGGCGACGCCCGCGACACTTAGAAAACGTATGCCCCAAGCAGTGCTGTCCCCATCCGGCTCCGTAAGTCGGTTATAGCCCCAGCCGGTCGGTGTGCACAGGCAAGTCAGCGCCACGGACGCTCGCTGCACAGCCGCGGCAACAGGTGCGCGCCTAGTGAAATGCGCCAGGCACCAGCCGACCCATGCGGTGCTCCAAGCCTCGCTCCGACCCGGCTTCAACTCGTAGTCGCGCCACAAGCCATCACGAGACTGAGAGGCAAGCAGGAAAGCCAGGCCCGCTTCGACCGCCTCGCTTGCGTCACGACACAATGGAGTGTCATACATGGCTGGAACTCTGCGCCCGGGCGGACGACCCTAACGCGCGACAAGATATGAACCGCCGGGAGTGAGGCCGTGCCGATCACCAGTCATTGCACACGCCGCACGGATACCAGAGCGCGCAGTCCTCGAAGAGTCCGCCAGAATCAGAATAGTGACACTGGCGGCAGTTATGACACAAAAGCACCGGGGGAACGCATTTCGTGTTCGTATAAGGGGCGCCACAGATTTTTGTGCGTTGACCAGAGCCTGGATCAAAATCCCACGGACTTGCCAGCGCGACATATGCTTCGGTGCGGTCGATAGAGAACGCTGCCGCGCCCTCCTCAATGGCGAGAAATCCCGGAACCATGCTTTGCTCCTTTCGTCAATAATGCGGCATCCGCGCGACGGGATACGTCGGCCCATCGACTTGGATGAACGCCCTGCCTGGTTGCGGCAGCCGGTGCGGCTCTGTAGAGAAATAAGCCTTCCAGCCAGCGAACCCGTCCGCGTTATACTTCGCGCCGAGATAGCTTAAGCTCCCAGCCCGTAGCGTATTCGATAGCTCCTTGAGCGCGGCGAGCGTTGGTGCGGACACGCCCTTTGCAGCCAGAAAACTCCAAGCCTTGTAAAAAGGTACGTTGGCGGGATCGAGTTTCAAAGAACCGACCGTATATTCGGATGCGCCGCCATCAATTCCGATGACTCCGACTTCGCCCGGCGCGTAAAGCGGCCTGAGGTCTTGCTCGATCAGTGGCGCATGCCCTTCGGGCAGCCCACACACACGCAACAACTGAACGAGGCGCGGTCCGAACTCTCGCACATCATCTGTAACCCTGTAATATACGGCGACATGCCCGCGCCCGCGCCAATCCATTCGTACCCCCATCCCTCGCGGGCCGGGCACCTTCAGGGAAGCTGCGACGGCCTGCGGCGACGGGCCGAGCCAGCGAAAGGGGCGCGCTCGTATCATGGTGGCCTTGAAAGTCGCCTCATCCGGCGGCTGCGGGAAACGAAAATAGAGGGTCAGGGCGAGCGCCAGTCCTTGGCACCAGTCAACTTTGAACAAGTAGGCGTCGGGTCGCACGTACTCCGCGATGCGCGATACGGCTACCAGCCAGTCGCCGCCGAACAGAGTCCCCGCAACAAACTCTTCCAACCGGGTCAGAAGCGACACATCGCCCGGCACCATCGTACCAAAAGTGTTAACGTCTTCCGCGAAGCTGTACTCTATGGAAGAATGCAGCGACCATCGGAAGGTATGCGCAAACTTCGCGACGTGGGGAACCATCTCCTTGAATTCAATAAGCAGCCGCCAGCAATTCGTTTTCGATAAACGGGAGAAGGCCCAGCGGAGCCGGCCTGCCGTCTGCCTGATCGGCAACAAAAGGCCATTCCTCGGTAACATCAACCCGACAGAACAACCGTTCGGGCACACCCGTCGTCAGATCGAGGAAGGTTAGAATAACGGCTAAGAGCCGCCGCGTCCCCAGACCTTGGAGCACACGAGCCTCAATCTTATCAAGCGCCGACTTATCTGCCCGCTCGGCGACAGCGAGAAACAATCCCGGGTGGCGCATGAGCAGAAAGTTGAGGGCGCGATGGGCGTCCGCTGCGCCCACGTTCTGCAATGCGCTCACCGTCTGATTAAATAGTTCCCGGGCAACCGTTGAAAGCGTTTTCGGGATGACTTTTCTGGCCGTCAACGTAGGCTTGAGCACAGTGGTTAGGTCTCTAAGCCACTCTTCGACGGAGAAGGCGTAGAACTGGTCGCACACGACCATCGGCACGAGCAGACCGCCGCAGTCTGACGGACGGCAAACCGGCCCTTGCTGCCCGACCACGACGGCCCACTGCTCCGCCCCGCCAATCTGGGACAGTCCCTCGATGATCGTCTCACGCACTGAAGCCATCGTTGGGGCTAACACGTAAGCGGGGACGCCGCCGATGGTCAATACGTAGCAGACGCGCACGGCAAGATGCTGGTTCGCTTCGAGCACCTTTCGCAGGCGCTCGCCGCGTGATAGCGATGAGACGTCTGGTATCAGGCTCGTGCAGCGGCGGAATTCCCGCTCTATGCCGATACTGGGGAAGCGCACATCTAACTTGCCAATAGCGAAGACATACTGCTGGGGGAACGTGTCAAGCGCCGCTGCACATGAGGGGCACGGCTGCGTGCCGGTCTTGTCCGCAGTAGGCGGATGCTCCATTTGCTGTTCATCGGTCATAGGGACCTCCCATTAAACGCATGAGTGTGCTGAGACTCATGTCACCATTAAGATG
>DASRCS010000273.1:0-6419 GCA_035652995.1 Pyrinomonadaceae bacterium | reverse complement strand
CACCGCTCGCGCGTCGCCCGCGGCGTGCACGCGCACGGCCAGGCCGACGACGAGCGCGAGGCCATCTACCTGCGGCAGATTTACAGCCTGCGTCTCCGACTGGAAAGGAAGTGATGAGTGATGAGTGATGAGTGATGAGTTGAAGACGGCTCGATTACAACTCATCACTCGTCACTCATCACTCGTCACTCGTCACTCGTTTGAAGATCAAACTACTGCCGAGCACGATTGACCCGGACGGGCGCGCGTCGCCGGAGCAGCGGCTGAGCTGCTTCGTCGTTGACGGGCGCGTGGCGATTGACGCGGGCAGCATCGCCATCGGACTCGACAACGGCGAGCGCGAGGCTGTGCGCGACGTGATCGTCACGCACCCGCACATTGACCACCTCGCGACGCTCCCCATCTTCGTTGACGACCTCTTCGCCTTCCTCAAAGAGCCGATCCGCATCCACGCGACCGAGGAGGTCTGCGCGCTCGTCGAGCGCGACATCTTCAACGGCACGGTCTATCCGCCGTTCCAGAATTTCAACAACGGCAAGACCCCGGTCATGCAGTTCGTCCCCTTCCGCGTCGGCGAGGAGTTCAGTGTCGCGCACCTGCGCGTCAAGGCCGTCCCCGTCCGGCACATCGTCCCGACGGTCGGCATAGTCTTCACCGACGGCGAGCGCACGGTGGCTTTTAGCTCCGACACGTCGTCCACGGAAGAGTTCTGGCACCTCGTCAACCGCGAGCCGCGCGTTGACGCCCTGCTCATCGAGGCTTCGTTCCCGAACTTCCTCGCCAAGCTCGCCGAGGCTTCCGGCCACCTCACGCCCGAAACGCTCGGCCAGGAGTTGAAGAAGCTCGCGCACAAAGACCTCGACATACTCGCCATGCACCTCAAGCCCTCCTTCCGCCAACAACTCATCGAGGAACTCGCCGCGCTGGGCGTCCCGCGCCTCTCCGCGATGGAGCCGGGCCGCGAGTATTCATGGTGAAGGGCCGCGAGTATTGACGGTGAAAATCATTCTGGAGACAGAGCGCCTGTTGCTGCGCGAGTTCCGCGAGTCCGACGCGGACGCATACGCCGAGATGTTGGGCGACGCGGAGGTGATGCGATTCCTCGGAGGCAGGCCGTTGCCGCGCGCCGAGGCTTGGCGCAACATGGCGATGGTCATCGGCCACTGGCATCTGCGCGGCTACGGCTTCTGGGCGGTCGAGGAGCGCGCGAGCGGCGAGATGGTCGGGCGCGTCGGCTGTTGGTATCCCGAAGGCTGGCCCGGTCTTGAGGTCGGCTGGACATTGCGCCGTCAGTTCTGGGGACGCGGCTACGCGACTGAGGCCGCGCGCGCCTCGCTCGAATACGCGTTCACGCGGCTGAACCAGACGCACGTCATAAGCCTCATCGCGCCCGACAACGCAGCCTCGATCCGGGTCGCCGAGCGTCTGGGCGAGAGGCCCGAAGGCGAGTGGGATGTCTTCGGGACGAAGGTGATCATCTACGGCATCGGACGTGAGGGATGGGAGGCTCGGAGGTGATTATCAATCCCGTGGCCGAAGCAGCCGATTCGTTAACCACACTCGATTACGAAAGGAGCCATGCATGAGGCGTAATTCGGCAAGCGTTGTTGTCGCTCTGTTGGCGCTGGCGTTCGGAAGTATTCAAGCGCCAGCGCAAAAGGCTCGCACGTCGCCGGAAGATGCTATCCGCGCAGCCGACCAGCAGTGGTTGAAAGTCTTCGCGGGCAAAGACCTCGAAAAGTCTGTGGCGTTCTGTGCCGAGGACGGGTCTGTGTTAGCGCCCGGCGCGCCGATTGCGACCGGCAGGGAGGCAATCGGAAAGCTCTTCACAGGATTCTTCGCACTCCCTAACCTTAAGATCAGTTGGCGTCCGGTCAAAGCTCAGGTGGCTAAGTCCGGCGAACTCGGCTACACGAGCGGCGTTTACCAAATGACTTTCAACGACCCCGCGGGGAAGCCCGCCTCAGACACCGGAAAGTATGTGACGGTCTGGAAGAAGCAGCGCGACGGTAGCTGGAAGGTTCTGTTTGATATTTTTAATTCTGATCTGCCGCCCGCCAATCCGTGAGTCGAAGCTTTGCGCGCGTCCGCATGAGAGTTACGCGAGCGAGTAATCTGGAAGGCATTGTTGTCGGCTAACGTATCGCCTCGAACTCCGTCTCGGTGTGTTCGCCCGTGAAGTCTTCGAGCATGACGCGACCGCTCGGCAGGACTTCGGCGACGCGGAAGGTTCGCTCGTGGCGGGTGCGACCGGGCATGAGTTCGGCGCGGAAGGTCACATTCATGCCGGGTCGCGCCCAGCGGTCTGCGCCGCGCCGGTTGTATTCCGGGTAGATTGACTTTCCTTCTTTCAACGCGCTCTTCCTGCGGAGCAGGAGCGTCGCGCCGACCGCGCCCGCCGCGAGTCCCGCAAGCCCGCCCACGATTGCGCCGAAGCGCCGCCGCTTCCGCCCCTTCTTTCCGATGCCGCCCTCCAAATCTGAATCCGTCTCGCCGGCCCGAAGACGTGTACGCGCAAGCGCGCCCTCAGAAAGTTCGACGGGCTTACGGCTTGCGCGTCACAGCCGCGCGCACGCGGCTCTCGGTCATCTCTTCCGCCGCGAACTAGCAGAGCGGTTCGAGCTTCTCGCTGATGATGGGCAGACCGCTCAGAGACTTCTCGGCGTTGATCGCGGTGTAGTCCGTCCACTGCTCCGGCACTTTGTCCTCGGCGAAGATGGCCTCGACGGGGCATTCGGGGACGCACGCGTCGCAGTCAATGCAGGTTTCGGGATTAATCCAGACGGCGTTGTCGTCCAGGTGGAAAGCCTCGACGGGGCAGACGACCACGCAGTCCGTGTAGCGGCAGTTCACACACGGTTCACACACGACATAAGTCATCAGGCAAGCCTCCTCAAAATTTCGTATGACGGCGGCGCAGGGTAAACAAGAGACCTCGTCCGCGTGCGCGGCTGCGCCGGCAATCAGGTGATGTCACTTCGCCGGATATATTAAGCACGAACCGGCGAGATTGAAAAGCGGAAAATTTATTTTTTGATTCCCGGCGCGCGCGATTGTCCCGGCGCGTTTCCTGCACACCGGGACTGACCGATTAACTCACCCCTTCCAGTCCCGACGCGGCACGCCTTCGGAAAAGTCGTAGAACCGCAGGTCTTCGTCGGTGAGCAGCTTCGTCAGAAGGATGATCTGTCCCGCGTGCATCGAGAAATGTTCGACGGCGTGGAAGACCGCCGCAAGCAACGTCACGTCGAGGCCCTGCACGCGGCGGCGTTCGAGGAGCGTCGCGGGGTCGAGCCGCGCGAGCGCGTCGCACGCCTCCTCGACCGTCGCGCGCAAGCTCGACACCAACTCCGCGCGCGCCACTCCGCCGCGCTCGGCGAACTCGCGGTCGCGCACGCGCCTGTCCGCGGCACCGCCCGCGCCGCAGACGACCCACTGGCGCAGGTTGCCTTCGAGGTGGAGCATGAGATTGCCGACGCTGTTCGAGCGCCCGCCCGCGCGCCACCAGACCTGATCTTCGGTCAGACGCTCGACGCAGCGCTCGATCTTCGGCAGGTAGTCTTCAAGCAGGTGCGCGCGCGCTTCGGCGATGAAGGCGCTCGCAACGTCACTTGTCAGCAGTTCGTTGGTCGGCTGCAAGGCTGATGTCACTCCGAGCCGTCGGGTCGCCGCTTGTGCTTGGCCTTGCGCTCGGCTGGGTGGACGCGGTCTTCGGGCTTGGCGCGAGAGATTGGGTGGCCGGGCGGCGCGACGGGCTTGCGTATCGAGGCGAACAGCGGGCGCTCCTCGCGCACGCGCGACTGCTTTCTGCCGTGCTTCTTCATCGGGAATCTCCGCAGGCTGTAGGCTTCGCTCGCCGAATGCTATGCGCCCGCGCGGGCGCGTGTCAACGCCGAAGGCCCGGCCTTACGGATGCCGACCCCGCCTTCGTCCGTCGTGACCGAGCGAACAGCTTTTAAGATTTCGTCGAGGGCGAGTGGAAGCGTGAGGGGAGAGTTACGCCTTGCTCGTCTGCGGCGTCCTGTCGGAGAAGAGGGTCTTGATGGCGCGCGTCGTCTCGACGCGACGCTTCTGCTGAAACTCGTTGACCCACTGCGTGACGTTCGCGACCATCTCGCGCGCCGCCTCCTGCGCCGACTTGCGTTCCGGCGCGACCTCTTCGGTCGCCGCCTGCTGGCGAGTTCTCTCTTCTCGCTTAATGACTCTGATCGGTATTTTCTTCTTCATGACTGCTATTCCGTTTTCAGAATGAATGAAGTTCGCTCACTAAGACGAACAACCGGGATGAAAAGTTCCCTTTTGTTCGATTACCGTCTGCCTTCACCGGGCACGCCAAGCTAAAGAGCAAATCGGAGGCCACGGCGCTTGGACTTCAAGCCGAAGTGCCATTCGCCCGCTCGTCTTGAGACGGTCGCAATAAAACTTTGACATCTAGCCCGGCGCGGGCCGCGTCTCCGGCGAGGGCTGACAGAAGGTTCCGCGGGAACAGTCCTAAAGATGCCCGCCGCCCGCTCCGTGTTGCCCGAACCATTTGCGCGCCCGCACACACACTTTCGTCGAGCGCGCGCAACAGGCTCGGACAGAGGCGACCCGCCCATGCCCTCTTTGCGAACAGCGACGCCGCGACGCGCCTCATTCGCAGATTGCCAAGCTCCCGACTCGCTCATGCTCTTTGCCAAACACATCACGCCCGACGACTCGAACGCCTCTTCATGCTCAAGTGCGGCGGAGGCCGCATAAACATTGCTCCGTTTTGCTTCTCTGCCTTTGCTCTCCGCGCGCACCAAAAGTCGGCACGTGCGTTGCCCTTCACGGCGTCGAGATGTTTCTGAGCGAGATCACAATCATCTACCTCGCGGCGGCGGCACCCTTCGGCGTCGCACGGTTCGTCGAAGAGCGCGAGCGGGGCACGCGCGCCGCGCTCTCAATCCTGAAGTCGGCCACCGCTTCACTCGGCTGGCCCGCGACTGCTTTGCGCTCGCTAACGAAGAACGCCGCCAAAGCTCAAACTTGCGCAGCGCTTTCGGATTTTGAAAGAGGCGTTCCCGACGAGCAGTGTGTCGAGCGCGCCCGTCGTTCGACCGTCAACTCGCTGCGCGCGGTCGAAGATTTAATCGTCAAAGCGAGCGGGCACGACTGCGAGGCCGAGCGGCTCGCGCTGTTCGCCGCGCGCGAGTGCGTCGAACGTTACGCGGGCCTCGCTCTCGCCTGCGAGTCGGCGCGCGAAGAAGCTCAACCGTCGCCGCGCGAAGTTGAGCTTTGCCGCGTGGCTGGTCGCGACGGCGAAGACCTGCTTGTCGCCGGGCGCTGCCTCCACCGCCGCAACGTCATGCGGCTGCGCGCACACCGCGAGCGCGCCCGCTCCGAACTCGTCCACGCGCTCGCCGCCGCGCGCGAGGTCACGCGCGACATTTACTCCTCTCAACTTCAATTTCATCCCGCAGAGCGCGACGAAACGGAGAAGCGACTCTCCGAAGCGCTGACGCAGGCGCTTTCAAGCGCCGTCGAACTTCTCTCGCTCTTCGACGAGCGCGAGACGGTCGCCGCCGTCGCGCGCCTGCTCGAAGCGAAGCGCGCGCGCCTGCGCCGCATCAGTCCGCGGCCCGCGGACGCCGCGCCCGGCTGCGCCGACGAAGGAGAAAACCCATGTACGACACGAGCGGCTCACACAGCGTTTGCTACGCGGCCACTCCCGACCACGACATCAACGGGAGGCTGAACTGGCTCAGGGCCGAGATCGCCCGCGCCGAATCACGCGCCAGGCCGCGGCGCGCGCGCGAGGAGACTCGCGCCCTCTCGATCATCCACCCGCTCACGACCGAGGAGTCCTACGCGTGGTTCGGCACGTTCCTCGGCCTCTTCCCTCCCTGCGCCATCTTCGCGCGCATACTCGCGCCCGCGTTCTCGGAAGGAGCGTCGAGACAATTCCCTTCGGCTGGCGCGATGCTCTTCTGGACGCTCCTCCTCCTCACGATGAACGCCGTCTGCTGTCTCGTCGGACGGAAGTTCGGCGCGTTCTTGGGGCGCAAGCTGGACGACCCGCGCAGGTGGTCTTGGCCCGTCTTCGTCTTCTCGACGCTGATGCTGGCCGTGGCCTGGGGCGTCGTGACGGGCGCGGCGGGCGGCGCGGTCGGCTTCATCATCGGCGCGGTCGTCGGCGTCGTCTGCGCCGTGCCCGTGGCGCTCGCGGCCTTCCCCGTCTTCGCGGTTCTTCACCGGCTGCTCTCGCACGGTGGTATGATTGAGGAGCACGACCTCTGGCCGCTCGCGTTCGGCGTCCCGCTGGCAGCCGCCGCGCTGATCTTGAGTCCGGCGCTTTTGAAGTAAGCAGTGAGCGGTGAGCGGTGAGCAGTAGTCGAGTCGCGGAGTGCGCCGCGAATCTTTGCCTTAACTGCTCACCGCTCACCGCTCACCGCTCA
>DASRCS010000272.1:0-15039 GCA_035652995.1 Pyrinomonadaceae bacterium | reverse complement strand
CTCCTCGCCGCGCTCACCGACACGCCCGAACGCTCCGGCTACGACATCGTCCGCGGCTACTGGCAGAGCAGGATGGCGGGCGGTCAACAGCCCTCGGCAAACGTTGTCCCGACGCAGACGCCGGCTCAGAACTCAGTCGCGACGAATTCATCCGACGACTTTGAACAGCGGTGGCGTCGCGCGCTGCACGACGGGCTGATCGAGGACACTTCGTCAACGACGAAGACAGTCACGCTCAGAACGAATTGGGCGGCAACGGCGCAAGGGCAAGACTCAGGCACAAGTCCCAGCACCCGGAACCCAACACCCGGCACCCCGCTTGAGATCATCTTCCGCCCCGACCCTTGCGTCCACGACGGTCAGTTCGCGAACAACGCCTGGCTTCAGGAGTTGCCGAAGCCTCTGACGAAATTGACGTGGGGCAACGCGGCGCTCGTCAGCCCGGCGACGGCGCGGCGTCTGGGCCTCGAAGTCGCGTTGGCCGACACGGGCGGCGAGCACGGCGCGCTGGTCGCGGAGGTGGTCGAGTTGAAGTACCGCGGGCGCACGCTCGAAGCGCCGGTCTTCGTCGTGCCCGGTCACGCGGACGACTCGGTGACGGTTCACCTCGGCCACGGTCGCGCGCGCGCCGGACACGTCGGCGAGGGCGTGGGCTTCAACGCTTACGCACTGCGAACGTCGGACGCGCCGTGCTTCGGCGTCGGGTTGGAGATGATTCGCGCGCACCGGAACTACAAGCTCGCCTGCACGCAGGCGCATCACCGGATGGAGGGGCGCGACCTCGTGCGCTCGTCCACGCTCGACGAGTACCGCTCGAACCCTGAGTTCGCGAAGCGCGAGGCCGACGACCCCGTCAAGGCGATCTCGCTTTATCCCGGCTGGAAATCGGAAGGTTATGCGTGGGGCATGGCGATTGACACCTCGACATGCACGGGCTGCAACGCGTGCGTCGTCGCCTGCCAGGCCGAGAACAACATCCCGGTCGTCGGGCGCGAGGAGGTCTTGCGCGCGCGCGAGATGCACTGGCTGCGGATTGACCGCTACTACGAGGGCGACGAGTCGAACCCCGAAACGCTCAACCAGCCCGTGCCGTGCATGCACTGCGAGAATGCGCCGTGCGAGGTCGTCTGCCCCGTCGAGGCCACTTCGCACAGCGACGAGGGCCTGAACGAGATGACCTACAACCGCTGCGTCGGCACGCGCTACTGCTCGAACAACTGCCCGTACAAGGTGCGCCGCTTCAACTTCTTCGAGTACTCGGACTACGAGACGCCCGTCCTCAAGCTGCAACGAAACCCCGACGTGACCGTGCGCTCGCGCGGCGTGATGGAGAAGTGCACCTACTGCGTCCAGCGCATCAACGTCGCGCGCATCGAGTCGGAGAAGGAGGGGCGCGCAATCAGGGACGGCGATGTCGTCACCGCGTGTCAGGCCGCGTGCCCGACGCAGGCGATCGTCTTCGGCAACATTCGTGACCCGGAGGCGCGCGTCTCGATGTGGAAGGCCGAGCCGCGCAATTACGCCCTGCTCGCGGAACTGAACACGCGCCCGCGCACGACCTACCTTGCGACGGTGCGAAACCCGAACCCTGAGATCAAGACCGAGTCGTGAGGCGTTCGCCGGAGATGAAGACGGAGACGTAGAGTGTCGGCTGAGGACGCACAGAAGAGCGAAGAGTTGAGGCTGCCGCCGATCGTCAGGCCGGGCCACACCTTCGCGTCCGTGACGGGCAAGATCAGCGCTATCGTGCTGAAGCGCCCGTACACGCCGGGCTGGCTCCTCGGCTTCGGCGCGTCGTTCATGCTGCTGATGCTTTTCATGTACGCGGTGACCTACCTGCTCGTCGCGGGCGTCGGCATCTGGGGCGTTGACATCCCCGTCGCGTGGGGCTTCGCCATCACGAGCTTCGTCTGGTGGATCGGCATCGGCCACGCCGGGACTTTGATATCGGCGATCCTGCTTTTGCTCAACCAGAAGTGGCGCACCTCGATCAACCGCTTCGCCGAGGCGATGACCCTCTTCGCCGTCGCCTGCGCGGGGATGTTCCCGCTGCTTCATTTGGGCCGGCCTTACTACTTCTACTGGCTGCTCCCGTACCCGAACATCATGTCGCTGTGGCCGCAGTTCAGAAGCCCCTTGGTGTGGGACGTGTTCGCGGTCTTCACCTACGCGACCGTCTCGCTGCTCTTCTGGTACATGGGACTCGTGCCCGACCTCGCGACCTTGCGCGACCGCGCGCGCGGGCGCTTCACGAGAAAAATCTACGGCGTGATGGCGCTGGGCTGGCGCGGCGCTTCGCGGCACTGGCACCAGTACCAGACGGGCTACCTCCTGCTCGCCGGACTCGCGACGCCGCTCGTCGTCTCCGTCCACACGGTCGTCAGCTTCGACTTCGCGGTCGCCATCGTCCCCGGCTGGCACTCGACCATCTTCCCGCCCTACTTCGTCGCGGGCGCGATCTTCTCCGGCTTCGCGATGGTCATCACGATTGCCGTGCCCCTGCGCGCGGCCTTCGGCCTCGAAGACTTCATCACCGAGCGCCACCTGGAGAACATGGCGAAGGTCATGCTGGCGACGGGGCTGATGGTCACTTACAGCTACGTCTTCGAGACCTTCTTCTCGTGGTACAGCGACAACCCGTTCGAGCAGTTCATTTCGCTCAACCGCGCGACCGGGCCATACGCTCTGATGTTCTGGACGCAGATCACCTGCAACGTCGTCGCGCCGCAGTTCCTCTGGCTCCGCCGCGTGCGCCGGAGCAGCGTGCTGCTCTTCATCCTCGCGCTCGTCATCAACCTGGGGATGTGGGTCGAGCGCTACGTCATCGTCGTCACAAGCCTGCACCGCGACTTCCTGCCTTCGTCATGGGGGATGTATTCGGGCACGTTCTGGGACTGGGCGACGCTCCTCGGCTCGTTCGGACTGTTCCTGAGCTTGATGTTCCTCTTCATCCGGTTCCTCCCGGCGATCTCGATGGCCGAGATGCGCGAGCTTCTGCCGGAAGCGAAAGTGAAGGAGGGCGAGGCCGGATGAAGCAGGCACCTCTTTACGGAGTCGCGGCGGAGTTCGACGACCCGACGGCCATCGTCGCGGCAGCGCGACGGCTGGCGGACGAGGGCTACATGAAGTTTGAAGCCTACACGCCGTTTCACATCGAGGAACTGTCGGGCGCAATCCCCGTGCGCCGCCCTCTGCTCCCGCTCATCGTGCTCGCGGGAGGCGTCGTCGGCGCGGTGGGCGGATTCTTCATGCTCTACTACGCGACCGTCATCGGCTACCCGCTCAACATCGGCGGGCGACCGCCGGACAGTTGGCCGATGTACATCCCGATCACGTTCGAGCTGACGGTTCTGTTCGCGGCGCTCTTCGCGGTCTTCGGCGTGCTGGCGCTGTGCCGCCTGCCGATGCCTTATCACCCGCTCTTTGGCGTGGAGAGCTTCGCGCGCGCCTCGCAGGACAGGTTCTTCCTCTGCGTCGAGGCCGACGACCCGAAGTTCGACCGGCAGGAGACGGCCAACCTGCTCCGAAGCATGAACGCGCTTGAGGTGAACGATGTTTTCGACTGAAGGGGAGGCGAAAGGACGGCAGGCCACACGAAGAGGCAGGAGGCGGGAACACGCGGTCGCGCCCGCCGCCCGCCGCCCGCGCCTGTCTCCTTTCTTTTGCCTTTTGCCTTTTACCTTCTGCCTTCTCTCCGCCGGGTGCAGGCAGCAGATGGGGCAGCAGCCGAAGTACAAGCCGCTCGAAGCGAGCAGCTTCTTCGACGACGGGCGCTCGGCTCGCCCGCCCGTGCGCGGCACCGTCTCGCGCTCGCTCGACGGCAAGGACATTCAGGGCGCGGCGTACAAACGCGGCGGCGCTTACACCAACGACTTCCCGTATCAGCTCACGCCGCAACTGCTCGCGCGCGGGCGCGAGCGCTACGAGATTGACTGCGCCGTGTGTCACGGCCTCGCGGGCTACGGCGACGGCATGGTTGTTCAACGCGGATTCAGCGCGCCGCCCTCGTACCACCGCGACGACGTGCGCTCTCAGCCCGTGGGCTTCTACTTCGACGTGATCACGAACGGCTACGGCGCGATGGGGAGCTACGCGGCGCAGGTCAGCGAGCAGGATCGCTGGGCCATCATCGCCTACATCCGCGCGCTGCAACTGAGCCAGCGCGCGACGCCCGACGACGTGCCGCCCGACGTGCGCGCGCGCTTCGTCTCAAGCAGTCAGGGGACTATCAACGGAGGGCAGGGAAGATGAGCGCGGAAGTTCACACGCCGCCGCCGTTGCTCGGTCGGATAAGGACGCCCGCGCTCGTCGTCGGCGTCGCCGGACTCGTGCTGTGCGCGGTCGGCTGGCTCGTCGCGCCCGAACAGTTCTTCCGCTCGTATCTGGTGGCCTACGTCTTCTGGATCGGCATCTCGTTGGGCAGCCTCGCCATCCTGATGATTCATTACCTGACGGGCGGCGCGTGGGGACTCGTCATCCGCCGCGAGCTTGAGTCGGCGACGAAGACTCTGCCGCTCCTCGCGCTCCTCTTCGTGCCGCTCATCTTCGGGATGCACAGCCTCTACTCCTGGACTCACGCCGACGTTGTGAGAGCGGACGAGCACCTGCAACACAAGCAAGCCTATCTCAACACGACCTTCTTCATCGTCCGCTGGGCCGCCTACTTCGCAGTGTGGTTGACGACCGCCTACCTCCTCAACCGCTGGTCGCACGAGCAGGACGGCGCGGCCACTCCGAAGCTCACGCTGCGGCTTGAGCGTCTGAGCGGCCCCGGCCTCTTCGTCCTCGCCGTCACCATCACCTTTGCGCTCGTTGACTGGGTGATGTCGCTCGAACCCGACTGGTACTCGACCATCTATGCCGTCGCCTTCATGTCCGGCGAGATGCTGAATGCGCTCGCCTTCGCCGTCGCGGTCGTCGTCCTGCTGCTGCCTTACAAGCCTCTGTCGGACACGCTTCTGCCGCGACACTTCCGCGACTTGGGAAGTCTTCTGCTCACGTTCGTCATGCTCTGGGCTTACTGCGCCTTCTCGCAGTTCCTGCTCATCTGGTCGGGGAATTTGCGCGACGAGATTCCGTTCTACCTGCACCGCGTGACGGGCGGCTGGGGCTGGGTCGGCGCGGCGCTCATCGTCTTTCATTTCTTCCTGCCGTTTATCCTGCTCCTCCAGGGCGACGTTAAGCGGCGCGCGCGCCGTCTCGCATGGGTCGCTTGCCTCCTGATCGTGATGCGCTTCGTTGACGTGCTGTGGCTCGTCGCCCCCGTCTTCACCGAAAAGCTTTCGGCGGGCAACTTGCCCGAACTCGCCGGCCACGCGTTGATGAGTTTGCTCGCGCTCGTCGGCACGGGCGGGCTTTGGCTGTGGGTCTTCGTGCGGCAACTCGGCGGGAGGCCGCTGCTGCCGTTTGGCGACCCCTACATGAAGGAGGCTTTCAAAGTTGAGCAGGAATGAGCGCGCCGAAAGCCCGCGTAACCCCGGCGTGGCCTTCGAGCCGCGCGACGCCGACGTGCGCGCGCTCCTCTACATCGGCATCGGCATCCTCGTCGCGGCGGTCGTCATACACCTCGCGGTGCTCTGGCTCTACGGCCTCTTCGCCGCGCGCGAGAGCCGACGCGGGTTGCGGCCTTCGACGGCGGTTCCCGCCGGTCGTTTGAAGGAGCCGCCGGAGCCGCGGTTGCAGGTCGAACCGTCGCGCGACCTCGAAGAGTTGCAGCGGGCGCAAGGCGAGAAGCTGCGCGGCTACGACTGGGCGGATCAGAAGTCCGGCACGGTCAGGATACCAATCGAGCGCGCGATGGACTTGCTCGTCCAGAGAGGACTGCCGCAGGTGCGACAGCAACCGACGACGACAACGAACGCGGCGGGACAGACTCCGACCACGAGTGCGGCGGGGCAAAGCCAGAACACGGGCGCGACGGGGCAGGAGCAAACGGTCAACGTGAACGCGGCGCAGGCCGGAGAGCGAGGCACGACCGCGGGCGCGGCTTCGGGAAGGAAGGCGGGGAAGAAACAGCAATGACGAAACGACAAGGGGAGAGACAGAAGTGCAAAGTCCCGCCGCGGCCCTTCGCGCCTTTGCGCGTTTGCGCGAGGTTTAGTTCACGCGAAGGCGAAAAGGCGCAAAGGATTTTTGTCGTCCTGATGTTCTGCGTTCTGGCGTGTGCGTCGGCGCGCGGAGTCGCGGCGCAGTCTTCTTCGATTCCCGACGTTGGCATTGACCAAAAGTTGAACAATCAGATTCCGCTCGACCTCTCTTTCCGCGACGAGTCGGGGCGCGTCGTGAGGCTGCGCGATTACTTCGACGGCAAGCCTGTCCTGCTCACGCCCGTCTATTTCAGTTGCCCGATGCTCTGCTCGCAGGTTCTGAACGGCGTCAACGAGAGCCTGAGCGACATGAGGTTTAGCGTCGGACAGGAGTTCAACGTCCTGACCGTCAGCTTCGACCCGCGCGACACGCCGCAGGCAGCCTCGGAGAAGAAAGCCGAGCAGATCAGGCACTACGGTCGCGCGGGAGCGAGCGACGGCTGGCATTTTCTGACGGGCGACGAGACTTCGATCAAGCGTTTGATGGACTCGGTCGGCTTTCGCTACAAGTTCGACCCCGACACCAATCAGTTCGCGCACGCCGCGGGCGTCATGGTCTTAACGCCGGACGGAAAAGTCGCGCGCTACTTCTACGGCATCCAGTACCCGCCGCGCGACCTGCGTCTCGGATTGGTCGAAGCGTCGGCGAACCGAATCGGCTCGCCAGTGGATCAGGTTCTGTTGCTCTGCTACCACTACGACCCCGTGACCGGAAAATACAGCGCCGTGACGATGAGCTTCGTCCGTCTGGGCGGCGCGCTGACGCTCGCACTGCTCGGCGGATTCATCTTCGTGATGCTGCGGAGGGAGAGGGCGAAACACGGCGGAGCGAAAGGGGCGGGCGTTGTCGCCGCGCCGCTCGAAGGAAGTGATTGACTCTCGCGAGAGGGCGAATGAAGAGGGCGAACGGACGAAGAGAGTGAAAGAAACGCGAAGAGCCGCAAGGGGAAGTAATCGAAGAAAGTGACCGAAGGAAAGTAGATGGCCGGGCTTCCTGACTTACCGTTGTTCCCCGAAAGAGCCTCCGCCGCCGCGGGGCAGGTGGACACGCTCTTTTTCGTCCTGCTCGGCGTGACGGGCACGGTCGGCGCGCTCGTCGTCTGCGTGCTCATCTTCTTCTGCGTCAAGTACCGCCGACGCTCCGAGCGAGACGTGCCGCCGCGCGTGAGCAACAAGCTGCTTGAGATCGGCTGGACGGTCGCGCCGCTCTTCGTCTTCGTAGTGCTCTACGTCTGGGGCGTGAACACTTACTTCCGTGTCCTGAGCCAGCCGCGAGACGCATTGGAGATCAACGTCGTCGCCAAGCAGTGGATGTGGAAGTTCCAGCACCCCGAAGGGCAGCGCGAGATCGACGAACTGCACATCCCCGTGGGCCGGCCCGTCAAGCTCGTCATGGCTTCGCAGGACGTGATCCACAGCTTCTTCGTCCCCGACTTCCGCCTCCATCGCGACGTTCTGCCGCACCGCTACACGGAAATCTGGTTCGTGCCGACGAAGGTGGGGCAGTATCACCTCTTCTGCTCACAGTACTGCGGCACGCAGCATTCCGGCATGACCGGCACGGTCTTCGTGATGGAGCCGCAGGACTATCAGCGCTGGCTCAACGAGAGCGCGCAAGGATCACTCGCCTCGCGCGGGCAGGCGCTCTTCCGCAAGCTCGCGTGCAACACCTGCCACACGGGCGACTCGCAGGCGCGCGCGCCCATGCTCGAAGGGTTGTTCGGCACGCCCGTCTATTTGCAGAGCGGCGAGACGGCCGTCGCCGACGAGAACTACCTGCGCGAGTCCATCGTTGACCCGCGCGCGAAGGTCGTCGCCGGCTTCCAGCCGATCATGCCGACCTTCCAGAATCAACTCGACGAGGAGCAGGTCTTGGAACTCATCGCCTACATAAAATCTTTGAAGCGGGAGCGCGAGCAGATACCGACGGTCTCGTCGCCCGCGGGGCCGCAGCCCTCGCCCGTAGGGGACGCGGTCAGACAATCCGAGAGCGGGGGGCAGCAGAAATGAGCGCGGAGTCCGTGACGAACGCGGGGCCGGTCGGGGCCGAGCCGAGAAACTATCTGAACGAGAGCTACGGCGTGAGATCCTGGCTTCTGACGACAGACCACAAGCGCATCGCTCTGCTCTACATGGTCTCGCTCACGCTCATGTTCGTCATCGGCGGGCTGATGGCGGTGCTGATGCGCCTCGAACTCCTGACGCCGCAGGGCGACCTCTTCACCTCCGACACTTACAACAAGCTCTTCACGCTGCACGGCGTCATCATGGTCTGGTTCTTCCTCATCCCTTCGATTCCGGCGGTGCTCGGCAACTTCTTCGTGCCGCTGATGATCGGCGCGAAAGATTTGGCGTTCCCGCGATTGAACCTTCTGAGCTGGTACATCTACGTCTTCGGCGCGCTCTTCACCTTCTACGTCGTCGTCAGCGGCGGCGTGGACACGGGCTGGACTTTCTACACGCCGTTCAGCACAGACGCCTCGCAGACGCACGTCGTCTCGACGACGCTCGGCATCTTCATCCTCGGCTTCTCGTCAATCCTGACGGGCCTCAACTTCATCGTCACGATCCACCGGATGCGCGCGCCGGGGCTGACGTGGTTCAGACTGCCGCTCTTCATCTGGTCAATCTACGCGACGAGCATCATCCTCGTGCTGGCGACGCCCGTCCTCGCCGCAGTCCTCATGCTCGTCACCATCGAGCGGCTCTTTCACATCGGCATCTTCGACCCGACAATGGGCGGCGACCCCCTGCTCTACCAGCACCTCTTCTGGTTCTACTCGCACCCCGCCGTTTACATCATGATCCTGCCGGGCATGGGCGTCGTGAGCGAGCTTGTGACCTGCTACTCGCGCAAGAGAATCTTCGGCTACAACTTCGTCTGCTACGCCACGCTCGGCATAGCCTTCCTCGGCTTCCTCGTCTGGGGCCACCACATGTTCGTCGCTGGCATCTCCGTCTATGCGGCGATGACCTTCTCGATCCTGAGCTACCTCGTGGCGATACCTTCGGCTATCAAGGTCTTCAACTGGACGGCGACGCTCTACAAAGGTTCGATCTCGTTCAAGACGCCGATGCTCTACGCGCTCGGCTTCATCGGCCTGTTCACCGTGGGCGGCCTGACGGGCCTCTTCCTCGCCGCGCTGGGGCTGGACATCCACGTCCACGACACATACTTCGTCATCGCTCACTTCCACTACATCATGGTCGGCGGGATGGTGATGGCCTACTTCGGCGGCCTTCATTTCTGGTGGCCGAAGATGACGGGCCGGATGTACCCGGAAGGCTGGGGGAAGCTCGCTGCGCTCGTCGTCTTCATCGGCTTCAACCTGACGTTCTTCCCTCAATTCATCCTCGGCTACCTGGGGATGCCGCGCCGCTACCACGCATACGCGCCGGAGTTTCAAGTCCTGAACGTGATGAGCACGGCGGGCGCTTCGATCCTCGGAGTCGGCTACCTTCTGCCGCTCATTTACCTGCTCTGGTCTCTGAGGTACGGCAAGCGCGCGGGGCCGAACCCCTGGCTGGCGACGGGCCTGGAGTGGACGACGCCGAGTCCGCCGCCCAAAGAGAACTTCGAGGTGACGCCCGCGGTCAACGAGGAGCCTTACAACTACTCTGAGTTTCTGCCGAAGGTCTTCGCGGCGGAGGAGGTGGAAGTTGGCTGAGAGCGGCGCAGTCCTGAATCGCGCAGTCCTTGAGACTCAATTCGCAGACCTTGAGCAGCAGCGCGAGACTGCCACGTTCGGGATGTGGGTCTTCCTCGCCACCGAGCTTCTGCTCTTCGGCGCGCTCTTCCTCGCGTACACAGTCTATCGCTACGGCGCGCCCGAAGGCTTCGCCGACGCGAGCCAGCACATGGAGAAGGTCATCGGCGCGGTCAACACCGCAGTCCTCCTCAGCAGCAGCTTCATGGTGGCGACGGCGGTGCGCGGCGCGCAAGTCGGCGGGCGCAAGCGTCTGCTGTTCGGGCTGGCGTTGACGATTGTGCTCGGCGTGGTCTTCCTGTTTTTCAAAGGCTACGAGTATTACCTGCATTACGAAGACCACAAGGTGCCGGGGCTGAACTTCGAGTATGCGGGGCAGTACGCGCAGGCGGCGAAACTTTTCTTCTTCTTCTACTTCGCCATGACTGGCCTGCACGCCGTCCACATGCTCATCGGCCTCGGCCTCGTGAGCGTCATGCTCGTGCGGTCGTGGCGCGGCGTGTTCACCGAGGAGTACCACGCTCCTGTCGAGGTCGTCGGACTCTACTGGCACTTCGTTGACCTCGTCTGGATTTTCCTCTTCCCCGTCTTCTACCTGATCGTCAAGCATCACTGAAGGAGCGAGCGCATGGCGGAGAGAAGCATCTCGGACACGACGAACGTCACGGTCTTGGCGGCGCTGCTCTTCTTCACCTTCGCGACGTACTTCGCCTCGCTCTTCGACTTGGGCTGGCTGAACACGCCAGTGGGCCTGGCGATCTCGGTCTGCAAGGCGGCGCTGATCGTCCTCTACTTCATGCACGCGCGTTACAGCCGCTGGCTGACGTGGGTCGTCATCGTGGCGGGCGTCTTCTGGGTCGGGATACTCTTCGTGCTGACGATGACCGACTACATGTCGAGGGGGTGGTGAGTTAATCTGTGAGGGAGGCCGGCGTCCGTTCGTCGGGTCGGGCCTGAAACGTCATGCGTTTACTCGTGGTCGAAGACGAGCCGAAGGTGGCGAGCTTCCTCAAGCGCGGGCTTGAGGAGGCCGGCCACGTCGTGGACGTGGCGCACAGGGGCGGCGAGGGCGAGTACCTCGCGTCGCTCAACTCTTACGACGTGCTGGTGATTGACTGCATGCTGCCCGACAAGGACGGGCGGCAGGTCTGCCGCGACCTGCGCGCGCGGGGCCTGGCGACGCCGGTGCTTCTGCTGACGGCGAGGGATTCGCGCGACGACAAGATTCTCGGCTTCGACAGCGGCGCGGATCAGTACATGACCAAGCCCTTCGACTTCGGCGAGCTGCTCTCGCGCGTGCGCTCGCTCTCGCGCCGCGGGCAGGCACCGCAGTTGAAGACGCTCGCCGTCGCAGACCTTGAGATTGACCCGGCCTCGCGCCGCGTCCGCCGCGGCGAGCGCGAGATACAACTGACGACGAAAGAGTACCTGCTGCTGGAACTGCTCGTCCGCCGCGCCGGACACGTCATCACCCGCACCGAGATCATGGAGCAGGTCTGGGACATGCACCACGACCCGGTCACGAACACCGTGGACGTGCTCGTCAAGCACCTGCGCGACAAGGTTGACCGCGACTTCGAGCCGAAGCTCATCCAGACCGTGCGCGGCGTCGGCTACACCATCAACCCCGAGGTTTAAGCAAGACTCCTTCGCCGCACCTCGCAAGGCTTCTGCGCGGCGTCGCGGCGCGCTATCCTGTAACGGCTTGGCCCTGACTTTTCGCGCACGACTGACGGTCTGGTACGTCTCCGCCACGGGCATCCTGCTGGCGCTGACGGCGGCGGGACTCGTCTTCGCGCTGGGCCGCATCGCGCAGCGCCGCTTCGACACGGCGCTCTGGATGCTCGGCGCGGCGGAAGCCGAGAACGCCGCCGCGAGCCTCAACCGCCGCGGCATTGATCGGCCCGACGCGGAGACCGTCAGCAACACGCGCTACCGCGAGATACTCGGCTACGAGCGCGGCCCGCTTGAGAAGTACGTGACGATAGTTGACGACGCGGGCCGCGTCGCCGACATGACGGACAACCTCGCTTCGCCGCTCCCCGCCGACCCGCGCCTCGTCGCGCGCTGCCTCGCGGGCGAGACCATCTATCAGACGGTCGAGGTCAAGGGAGTCGGGCGCGTGCGCGTCGTCTATATGCCGGTGCGCGGCCTGTCGGTGCCCCACCCGTTCGTCGTCATTGTGGGCTTGCCGGAGTCGTTCGTCGCGGGCGAGATGTGGCGCTTCAACCTCCTCGTCGTCCTGGCCGTCGTGACGCTGCTGCTGCTGACGGGCGCGAGCGCGATGCTTCTGGCCGAGCGCGCCATCCGACCGCTCGAACGGGTCGCGACCGCCGCCGAGATGATAGGCGCGCTCAATCTTCAGGAGCGACTGCCGGAGCCGCACACGCGCGACCACATCGGCAGGCTCGTCGGCGTCTTCAACCGGATGCTCGCGCGGCTCGAAGTCTCCTTCGCGGCGCAGCGCCGCTTCACCTCGCGCGCCGCGCACGAGCTGCGCACGCCGCTCACGATCCTGAAGGGCGAGGCGCAGGTCGCGCTCAGGCAGAGGCGCACGGTCAAGGAGTACGAAGACCTTCTCCGAAGCAGCCTCGAAGAGACCGACAAGCTGATCCAGATCATTGACGACCTGCTCCTGCTGGCGCGCTACGAGGGCGGCGAGAGCGACATCCCGCGCGAGCGCGTCGGGCTGCACGAAGTCGTCCGCAAGGTCGCCGAAGACCTGCGCCCGCTCGCCGAAAAGAGGGGGATTGATTTGGGCGTCGAGACGGAAGAACTGTTCGTCGAAGGCGACGCGTCCGCCGTCGAACGGCTCGTGTGCAAGCTCCTGGAGAATGCCGTCTTCTACACGCCGCGCGGCGGGCGCGTGCGGGCGCGCGTCGTCCGCGAGGGACGGCGCGCGCGCGTCTCAGTCTCCGACACGGGCATCGGCATCCCCGCCGAAGACCTGCCGCACCTGTTCGAGCGTTTTCACAGGTCGGCGGCGGCGCGGGAGATGCGCCCCGAAGGCGCCGGCATCGGCCTCTCGATGGCCGCCGTCATCGCGCGGCTTCACGGCGCGGAGATCGAGGTCGAGAGCGAGCCGGGCGCGGGCGCGCGCTTCACCGTCAACTTCCCCCTGCCGGAATCCGACGCTCGATAAGAAGGCGAGCGGGGCCGCGAGTCCACACACAGCGAAGCTGAAAAAAACTTCACCCGATTTTCATCCGAACTTAATCGCCGGAAGGTATAGTCCGAGCGGTACGGCACCGAACCCTTGTCTGCTGCGGGGCGTGAGGACGCGCCGCCCTTCGAGTGGGGGCAATCCGCCTTGGGTGAGAAGAGGTCACATCCTCCGGGCCAGCGCGCGTGGTCGGTCGGGCGACGCGCGACGGAAGTGAAGACTGCCGAACCTCAACCCGGAGAAAGAAGAGGCGGGCGGCGGGCATGGCTCGTGCTTCTGGTCGTCGCGCTCTTCGCGCTGCTGCTGACGCTCGTCTGCGGCTACTACGTCTTCAGTCCGGGCGGCGCGCTCGGCGGCTGACGGCGCGAGCCGCACCGCGAGTCGGTCGCCGCAATCATCCCGCCGGACTCGGCGCGGGCGTTACGGGGCCTGCGTCCTCTGCATCGTGATGATGACCAACGGCGTGTCGCCTGCCGTCCGGCTGTATGCGACCCAGTAGCCGGCCTGCGGGTAATGCACGATCTTGTAGGCCGAGCCGTCGGCCCTGCCTTCGACATCGGAGCCGAGCACGGCTGCGGGCAGCGGCGCGTCGCCGTTCTTGCCGATGTAGGTCGTGATGATGGCCTGCGCCTTCTTGTCCTTGTCGTAATAGACGCGCGCGCGCTCGCTGTTCGAGAAGACGTAGAAGTCCATCTCGTCCGACTTCTCCTGCGGCTTGCCCAGCTTGCTGCGAACCTGGTCTGCGCTCATGCCGAGGCGGACGCCCTTGAACTCGCGGTAGAGCGGTTCGGGCGCGGCGTTGACCGCGGTCGCCGGTTGCGTGGCCGCGGGCGTTTGCGTGGTCGCGCCGGTTTGAGTCGTCGCGGGCTGAGTCGCCTGCGCCTGTTGAGTCGCGGCGGTCGTCTGCGCCTGCTGCGACGCGGGCGTCGTCTGCGCGGTCTTCTGATCCTGCGCGCTCGCGACTCCTGCCGCCAGCACGAACGCGAGCGCGACGAGCGCGAGCCTTTTGTGAAGTGTCATTACCATTGTCCTTCTCCGTTAGAACGAGGTCTCCCAACAGCCACACTAACGCAAACGGCCCCCGCGCGCGACGGTGTGAACACCTACGAGTCGTGAGTGAAAACACTCAGGCCGACCGTCGCGTGTGGCGGGTGTGCTTACAGTGCAGGCTCGCCCCGGTCTGTGGTCATTTACAGGACAACGAAGACGCGCGTCGCGGCGGATAATCCTTGCGCTTTCGCCTCCTGCGCGTTGGCATGGCCGTTGCCATCAATGACGGGCGGAACACTCTCCCGTTCGAACATTGTTGACTGAAGAGGAGACAGGGAATGAAGAAAAATCTCTTTGCCATGTTGATGTCGCTCGCGTTGCTCGGCGTGTTCGTGCTGCCCGCGTCGGCTGCCGCTTCGCCGCAGAACACTTCGGGGATAGACAGGCGTGAAATGAGGCAGCAGCGCCGCATACGCCGCGGCTACAGGCGCGGGGGACTGACGCGGAGCGAGGCCATGCGCCTCGAACGCAGGGAACATCGGCTGAGGCGCGCGGAGATGCGCGACCGTCGCGACGGGCGCGTGACGCGCCGCGAGCGCCGACACCTCAACCGCAGGCTGAACCGCCTGAACCGCGACATCCGCCGCGAGAGGCACGACAGCGAGCGCCGCAGTCAGTAAGCCGACAATCACGACGGCGCGAACCGAAGAGCGCGGGGCGACGGCTGGTTCAAGCCGCGCCCCGTCTTCTTTGCCGCCGCGCGGCTCCGGTCTTCAAAATAAGAGCAGCGAAATGTGATAAGCGCGAAACGTCGCGGCCAAAAGAGCGGGTCAAACTTTCTGAGAATCGAGTACACTTGGAACCATACTTCGCCACTTCGCCGCGTCGGTGTTCGCCGCCCCGCGTCGAACGTGACAGGACGTTATGCGTTTATCCGCCGCCCCGTTGGTTTTCAAAGGCCGCCGCGCGCACGCCGCCGCGCTGCTGCTCGCGCTGACGCTCTGCGTCGCGGCGGCGCAGGCTCAAACCGCTTCGCCTTCTTCCACGCCGACGCCCGCGCCGGCGGCGGGCGCGTCTGCACAGCCGACGCCGA
>DASRCS010000271.1:0-29215 GCA_035652995.1 Pyrinomonadaceae bacterium | reverse complement strand
ATTCTCATCCCGCGACCGCCGCCGCCCGCCGCCGCCTTGATGATGACGGGATAGCCGATCTCGCGCGCGAGCGCACGCGCCTCGTCCTCGGACTTCAGAGGGTCGGGGCTTCCCGGCAGGATGGGCACGCCCGCCTCCTTCATCGCGCGGCGGGCCTCGACCTTGTCGCCCATCAGGCGGATGACTTCGGGGCTGGGGCCGATGAACTTGATGTTGCAGGCCTCGCAGATTTCGGCGAAGTAGGCCGATTCGGCGAGGAAGCCGTAGCCGGGGTGGATGGCGTCAACGTTCGTGATCTCGGCGGCGGCGATGACCGATGTGACGTTCAGGTAGCTCTGCGCTGACGTGGGGCCGCCGATGCAGACGGCCTCGTCGGCGAAGCGGACGTGGAGCGAGTCGCGGTCGGCGGTCGAGTGGACGGCGACCG
This sequence comes from Pyrinomonadaceae bacterium, assembly GCA_035652995.1. Taxonomy (GTDB): domain Bacteria; phylum Acidobacteriota; class Blastocatellia; order Pyrinomonadales; family Pyrinomonadaceae; genus QHXN01. Next base: position 28,788 of record DASRCS010000271.1, on the reverse strand, counting down.
TCTGGATGCCCATCTCCTTGCACGTCCAGATGATCCGGCAGGCGATCTCGCCGCGGTTCGCGATCAGGATTTTGCGGAATCTTCTCATCAAAAAGTGATGAGTGATGAGTGATGAGTGATGAGTGACGGATGAAAGGGGCTTGCCTTCAACTCATCACTCATTACTCATCACTCATCACTTCTTTATCCCGAACAGCGGCTGGCCGTATTCGACCGGCTGGTTGTTCTCGACGTAAACCTTGACGACCGTGCCGGCGGCCTCGGCCTGAATCTCGTTCATCAGCTTCATCGCCTCGATGATGCAGACGACCGTTTCGGCGTCAACGTGGCTGCCGACTTTGACGAACGGCTCGGCGTTCGGCGAGGGCGAGCGGTAGAACGTGCCGACGATGGGCGACGTGATGAGGTGCAACTCCTCTTCCGACGTTTCCGATTCGGCTGGCGCTTGCGCTGAGGCGGTCGAGCTTTCGGCGGGCGGCGCGCTCTGCGTCTGCTCGGCGACGGGCGCGGCCTGCGTCGCCGACTGCAACGCGGCGAGCGGCGTCAACGCCTGCGCCGGCGCGGCGACCGGGGCGGCTGCGACGACGGGCGCTGGCGTGCGGCTGAGGCGGATGCGTATGTCGGCGTTCTCGAACTCGAAGTCGGTCAGGCCGTGCGTCGAGAAGAGTTCGGTCAGCTCGCGCAGCTCTTCCATGTTGAGCGTCGCCTCGCCGCCGCGGCGCTGCGGCTGTTGACGCTGCTCGCCGCCGCGACGCTCCGTGCGACCGTGACGGCGGCGACCGTGGCGCTGGCCGCGCTCGACGTTTGCGCCCGTCTCGGCCTGCGGCGCTGTCGCCGCGCCCGTCGCGCTCCCCTGCTCGCCGCCGTGCGGCTGCGACTGGTTCTCATCGCTCGTGCTCATCGTCTGCCTCCGGTGCCTCCGAAGTTCAAGCGCGCAGTGAAAGCGCGCCTCTGGCCGCGTCTCGCGACGGCAAGAGAAAAGCCCCTTCGACGCTTGCCGAGCAAGTCGGGCGCGCGGGGGCTTTCTGTCTCGGAGCGCGCACGCGGCCCGTCAGTCTCGGTGCGCGCTCGGTAAATCTTGAGGCGGCTTGCGGCGGCGCGATTCTCGACGGACTCGCGCGCCGCCCGCGACTACTCGGTCTCCTGCTCGGCTGCCGTTGATTCGGTTTTCTTCGAGCGACGGCCCCCGCGACCTTCCTTCTTGGTCGAGTCGGCGCTGGAGGTATCGGCCTTCGCGCCCTTCTTCGAGGACTTCTTGCCCGCCGCCGACTTCGCGCGCTTGGCGGAAGCCTCTGCGGCCTCGCGCTCGCGCGGGTTGTCAACGAGTTCGATGATGGCGAGTTCGGCGTTGTCGCCGTCGCGGTGGCCGAGGCGAATGATGCGCGTGTAGCCGCCGGGGCGATCCTTGTAGCGCTCGCCGAGTTCGTCGAACAGTCGCTTCAAAGCGGCGACGCCCGCGGTGCGCGGCGCGCGCCCCTGATTGCGGCGACCCGTGGAGGCGGCCTGCGCGGTGTTGCCCGCGTGGAAGAAGCCCGCGGCCTGCCGGCGCAGGTGAACCGACTGCGCGGCGGCGTTGTCGCCTTCGAGGGCCGTGGCGCGGCGCGCGAGCGTGATGGCGCGCTCGACGAACGAGCGCAGCTCCTTCGCCTTCGGCACGGTCGTGATGATGCGCTCGTCGCGCGCGTTGATGAGCGAGGTCGCGAGGTTCCGTAGCATTGACCTGCGGTGCTCGCTCGTGCGTCCGAGTTTCCTGTGTGCGTTCAAGTGTCGCATAACTTCTTAGTGATAAGTGATGAGTGATAAGTGATGAGATAAGTGCCTCTTCTTATCACTCATCACTTATCACGTGCCTTACTCCTCGTCCTCGTCGTCGGCGTACTCGCTGAGGTCAATGTCGCTGCCGCCGGTGCCCGGAATCGGATTGCCCTGCTCGTCGAAGGACATCCCGAAATCCAGCCCCATGCCGTGCAGAATCTCCTTGATCTCGTTCAGAGACTTCTTGCCGAAGTTCTTCGTCGCGAGCATCTCGCGCTCGCTCCTCTGCACGAGGTCGCGGATGGTGCGGATGTTGGCGTTCTTCAGGCAGTTGTAGGAGCGCACCGACAGCTCAAGCTCGTCAACCGAGCGGTCGAGCACGTCGTTGCGGGGCAGCGGCGGGCGCTCGATGTTCTGGTAAGCGAACTCGTCCGTGTCCTCCTCGAAGTTGATGAAGATTTGCATGTGATCCTTGATCAACTTCGCCGCGAGGCCGATGGCGTCGTCGGGCTTGACGCTCCCGTCCGTCCAGACTTCAATCGTCAGCTTGTCGAACTCGGTGTTCTGCCCCAAACGCGCAGCCTCGACCGTGTAGTTGACCTTCTTGACGGGCGTGTGGACGGAGTCAATCGGGATGTATCCGAGCGACAAGTCCTCGTCGAAGTTGCGCTCGGCGGTGACGTAGCCGCGACCGCGCTTGAGGCGCATCTCGATGTTGAGTGAGCCGCCCTCGCTGACGGTCGCGAGGTAAACGCCGGGGTCGAGGATTTCAACGTCGGCGTCGGCCTCGATGTCGGCGGAGGTGACTTCGCCCGCGCTGTCTTTGCGGATGGTCAGGGTCTTCGCCTCGGTGCCGTGGAGTTTGAAGGGAATCTGCTTGAGGTTGAGGATCACGTCGGTCGCGTCCTCGACCACGCCGCGGATGGACGAGAACTCGTGCTCGACGCCCTCGATCTTGACGGCGGTGATGGCCGCGCCCTCAATCGAGGAGAGCAGCGCGCGGCGCAAAGAGTTTCCGATGGTCGTGCCGAAGCCGCGCTCGAACGGCTGCGCGGAGAAGCGCCCGTAGCGCTCCGTCAAAGTCTCGCCCTCGACGGCGAGGCGGCGCGGCATCTGAAAACCCGTCCACAGGTTGTGTTGATCCATTGCCATAGTCATAAACCTTCGTATGAAAAAGCGCCCAACGCAAACGCGCGAGCGACACGCGCCCGCAGTCTTGAAGCTGCGAGGTCGCGCGCCGCCGCACCGAACTGACGTTACTTGCTGTAAAGCTCGACGATGAGCTGCTCGTTGATCGAACGGTCAACGTCGTCGCGCACGGGCAGCGTCACGACGCGCGCGCTCATCTCGCCGGCCTCCGCCGGGGCGATCCAGTTCGGGCGACCGCGACCGCCGGCGGTCTGCCAAGCGCCCTCGACGTGCGCGTTCTTGCGGCTCGCCTCCTTGACGCTGACGGTGTCGCCGGGCTTGACCTGGAAACTGGGGATGTCAACCTTGCGCCCGTTCACTTCGATGTGCCCGTGGTTGACGAGCTGGCGCGCCTGCCGGCGCGACGTGGCGAAGCCCGCGCGATAGACCGCGTTGTCGAGCCGGCGTTCGAGCAGGCTCAAAAGGTTCTCGCCCGTGATGCCCTTCATGCGCGCGGCGCGCTCGAAGTAGTTGCGGAACTGCCCTTCGAGGACGAAGTAGATTCGCTTGACCTTCTGCTTCTCGCGAAGCTGAAGGCCGTAGCCCTGAAGCGCCTTGCCGCGGCGCATCGAGTTTCCGTGCTGTCCGGGCGGCTGCGTGCCGCGCTTCTCAATCGGGCACGACGGCTTGTAACAGCGGTCGCCCTTCAGAAATAATTTCGCACCCTCGCGGCGGCACAGACGGCACACCGCACCACGATACCTAGCCACTTCTTTTTTGCCTCCGGTCTAAAAAGTCAGACGGAAAAGTTTACAGACCGCGCGCTCAGGCGAGGCCCTTCATCCTTTGATTGCGGATTGCGGATTTCGGATTGCGGATTGAAAGCGACGAGCGCGCCGCCTTCTTAAATCCGCATTCCGAAATCCGCAATCCGCAATGGTTACACTCTGCGCCGCTTCGGCGGGCGGCAGCCGTTGTGCGGGATGGGCGTCGTGTCGCGGATGACGGTGACGCGAATCCCGGCGCTGTTGATGGCGCGGATGGCCGACTCGCGACCACCGCCCGGCCCCTTGACGCGCACCTCGCACTGCTGCATCCCGGCGTCCTTCGCCTTGTTCGCGGCCTCGTAAGCGGCCTGCTGCGCGGCGAAGGGCGTACCCTTGCGGGAGCCTCGGAAGCCGCGCGCGCCCGCCGAGGACTGCGCGATGAGGTTCCCCTCCGTGTCGGTGATCGTGATCATCGTGTTGTTGAAAGACGCCGCGATGTGCACGATCCCCACGGGGATGTTCTTCTTCTCCTTCTTGCGGAAGGTCTTCTTCTTTCCGGTCGTTGTCGTTGCTTTTGCCATAAAACGGTTTTCAGTTTTGAGTTTTCAGTTTTCAGCCGTTCGAGTTTCAGCGCCGTCATCTAAAGACTTCCGGCCTTGACTGAAAACTCAAAACTGAAAACCGAAAACTGAAGTTACTTCTTGCCGGGCGCCTTCTTCTTCGCGATGGTGGCGCGGCGCGGGCCTTTGCGCGTGCGCGCGTTGGTGTGCGTGCGCTGGCCGCGCACGGGGAGTCCGCGGCGGTGACGCAGGCCGCGGTAGCAGCCGATGTCCATCAGGCGCTTGATGTCCATCTGGACGCGCTTGCGGAGGTCGCCCTCGACCTCGCCCTGCGTCTCGATGATCTGGCGGATGCGGTTGACCTGCGCCTCGTCGAGATCGCGCACGCGGATGTCGGGACTCACCTGCGCCTCCTGAAGGATAGAGGCGGCGCGCGAGCGCCCGATGCCGTAGATGTAGGTCAGCCCGACCTCGATACGCTTGTTGACCGGAAGGTCAACTCCGACTACACGAGCCATTTCAGTTCTCTCTCCGAAAAAACGGTTTTCAGTTTTGAGTTTTCAGTTTTCAGCCGTTCGAGTTTCAGCGCCGTCATCTAAAGACTTCCGGCCTTGACTGAAAACTCAAAACTGAAAACTGCTTACCCCTGCCGCTGCTTGTGCTTTGGGTTCGTGCAGATCACGCGCACCACGCCCTTGCGGTGGATGACCTTGCAGTTGTCGCACATCTTCTTTACCGAAGCCCTGACCTTCATCTCACTCACCCCTTCCGGCGGTCTGCCGGCAACTCTACTTGTAGCGGTACGTGATGCGCCCGCGGCTCAGGTCGTAGGGCGAAAGCTCGACGAGTACTCGGTCGCCCGGAAGTATGCGTATGAAGTTCTTCCGCATCTTGCCGGAGACGTGCGCGAGCACCTGGTGCTTGCTGTCTTCGAGTTCGACGCGGAACATCGCGTTCGGCAGGGTCTCGACGACCTTTGCCATCACTTCAATCGCTTCTTCCTTCGCCATACACCTCAGTTATCTAAAGTGAAAAAGCCGACTCGACCGGCAAACTACGGATAATAGCATGACTTACTGCGCGCCTCAAAGCCGCGGGAAGCTTCCCCGCGTTTCAGGCGCTCGCCGTCCCGGCCTGCGGCACGGCCTCGGCCAGTTTCGTCAGGACTTCCGGCCCCTCTTCCGTGATCGCTACCGTGTGCTCGACGTGCGCCGAGGGCTTTCCGTCGAGCGTGACGACCGTCCAGCCGTCCTTGAGCGTCTTCGTCTTGTGCGTGCCCATGTTGAGCATCGGCTCGATGGCGAAGACGTAGCCCGAACGAATTTTGATGCCCGTGCCCGGCTTTCCGTAGTTCGGGATTTGCGGGTCTTCGTGCATTTTCCTGCCGATGCCGTGGCCGACGTAGTCGCGCACGATGCCGTAGCCGTTTGCTTCGGCGAGCGACTGCACGGCCCAGCCGATGTCTCCGAGGTACTTGCCCGGCCAGCACTGACGGATGGCCCGCTCAAGACACTCCTCGGCGACGCTGATAAGCTTCAGCCTGTCCTCGCTCACCTTCCCGACGGGGACGGTCGTCGCCGTGTCGCCGACGTAGCCGGCGAGCGTCACGCCGCAGTCAATCGAGAAGATGTCGCCCTCACGTAACTCGTAAGTCGAAGGGAAGCCGTGGACGACCTGCTCGTTCACAGACGCGCAGATCGAGAAGGGGAAGCCGTGGTAGCCCTTGAAGGTCGGCAGCGCGCCCGCGTCGCGGATCATTTTCTCGGCGGCCATGTCGAGTTCGAGCGTGGTGACGCCGGGCCGCACCATCCGGCGCAACTCCTCGCGCACCTCGGCCACGAGCCGCCCCGCCGCGCGCATCTTCTCAAGCTCTTTTTTCGACTTCCCGATGATCATTTAAAAGCAGTGACGAGTGAAAGTGACCAGTCGGCGGCAAGTCCGTTCTTGCCCCTTGTCACTCGTTACCCGTCACTATTTTTTCAACGTCCGCGTAAATCTCCGCGGTGTCGCGCGTGCCGTCAACGCGGCGGAGGCGGCCCGTCTTCTCGTAGTAGTCGAGGATCGGCTGCGTCTCCTGCTCGTACTTGGCGAGCCGGGTCTTGATCGTCTCGGCGTTGTCGTCGGCGCGCCGGTTCAGCTTCACTTCCGGGTGCACGTCGCAGACCTCGTCGAATTTCGGCGGCTTCAGATAGACGTTGTAAATCTCGCCGCAGACGGGGCAGTTTCGGCGGCCCGTCACGCGCCGCTCAAGAATTTCAAACGGCACGTCAATCAGGACGGCGACGAGCTTGTGCCCCTGCGCCGCGGCGAGCGTCTCAAGCATGTCGGCCTGCGCCGTCGTCCGCGGGAAGCCGTCCAGCACGTAACCGTTAAGGCAGTCGGGCTGCGAAGTCCGCTCCTCGACGACGCGGATCGTCAGGTCGTCGGGGACGAGCGTGCCGGACTCCAGAATCGCACGCAGGCGTTCGCCGAGCGGCGTCTCGGCCAGCTTCATCACGCGGAAAATATCGCCCGTCGAAATCTGCGGCAGCCCCCGTCGCTCCTGCACGAGACGCGCCTGCGTCCCCTTGCCCGCGCCCGGCGCTCCCATGAGGACGATGATCTTCGACATAAGAACAGAGGTCAGAGGCCGGAGGCCGGAGGTTAGTAGAAGTCTTTTCACTGACCACTGACCTCTGACCTCCGGCCTCTGCTTTTTTAGGTTCTGCGACCGCGCAGGCGGCTGCCCGGCCCGAAGAAGCCTTCGTAGTTGCGCATGACGAGCTGCGCCTCGATCTGCGCGACGGTGTCCATCGCGACGCCGACGAGAATCAGGAGCGACGTGCCGCCGAAATAGAACTGGTAGCCCATGCCGTGCGGAATCCAGCCCAGGCCGGGCGTGCCGGTGACGAACTCCTCGACGCGCCCGCCGAAGAACGGCAGGCGGCCCACGTTAAAGCCGGAGAGCATCAACTGCGGCACGAACGCGACGAACGCGAGGTAGATCGCGCCGACGGTCGTCAGGCGCGTCAGGATCGTGTTCAGAAACTCCGCCGTGTTCCGTCCGGGCCGGATGCCGGGGATGAAGCCGCCGTGCTTGCGGAGGTTGTCCGCCACCTCTTCGACGTTGAAGATGATCGTGATGTAGAAGAAGGTGAACAGGACGATGAGCGACAGGTAAATCAGCTCGTAGTACGGGTCGCCGCCGTGGAAGCCCTGGAAGAAGTTGTGCAGCGTGTAGCGCCAGTTCTGCACGTTCGGGTCGAAGGTGATGAACTGCAAGACGGTCTGCGGTATGGCGAGCACCGACGACGCGAAGATGACGGGGATGACGCCGCCCATGTTGAGCTTGATGGGCATGTGCGTCTGCTGCCCGCCGACGAGCTGGCGGCCCACGTGCCGCTTGGCGTAGCTGATCGGCACCTTGCGGCGCGCGGACTCGACGAAGACGATGAAGGCGATCAGCCCGATGAGCGCCGCGAGCATCGCGACGACGCCGATGACGGCGAAGGTGTCGCCGCTGCCCAGACGTTCGAGGACTTGCGGGACGCCGCGCGAGGGCAGGCCGATGACGATGCCGGCGAAGATCAGCAGCGAGACGCCGTTGCCGATGCCGCGGTCGGTGATCTGCTCGCCGAGCCACATGACGAAGATCGTTCCGGTCGTCAGCGTGATGATAGTGCTCAGGATGTACCAGTCGAGGAACGAGTTCAAGACCGGGACGTTCACGATGGGGCTGACGGGCAGCACGGCGTTGGCCTGAAGCCAGCGCGCGACGATGAAGGTCTGGAACGCGCAGAGGATGACCGTCAGGTAGCGGTTGTATTGGTTGATCTTCTGTCGGCCCGCCTCGCCCTCTTCCTGCAAGCGTTTCAACTGCGGGAAGACGGTCGTCATCAACTGCGTGATGATCGTCGCGGTGATGTAGGGCGTGACGCCGAGCGCGAAGACAGAGATGGTCTGGAAGTTTCCGCCGGAGAAGAGGTCGAGCACGCCGAGCAGGGTCGTCCCGACCTGCTCCCAGACGTGACGGAGCTGGTCGCGGTCAATGCCGGGCGCGGTGACGTGCGCGCCGAGACGATAGACGGCCAGGAGTCCGAGCGTAAACAGGATGCGCTTACGCAGCTCCGGCACCGTGAACATGTTGCGTATGGCGGCGAAAAACTTTTCCATGATCTTCAGCTTTCGGCGGTCAGCGGTCGGCGTTCAGCTTCAACTCCGTCGGCGGAGGGCTGCGGATTCAGCAATCGGCTTCGCAAATGATAACAAAGCTGACGGCTGAAAGCTGAACGCTGACGGCTTCTGTAAAATCAAACAACGCTGAAGACGCGGGAGAACTTGTCGTCGCCCTCCCGCCGTCTTCAGCGTGCGCTGTTCGTCGGCCTCATCAAAAGCGGCGCGTCCGCTACTCGGAGACGGGCACGAGCGCGTCGGGCTTGTGCTGCGGCGTGATGACGTTCGCCGTGCCGCCCGCGCGCTCGATCTTCTCGCGCGCGCCCTTCGTGAAGCGGTGGGCCGAGACGGTGAGCGACTTCGTCAACTCGCCCGTGCCGAGGACGACCACGTCGCGCCGGCCCTTGGCGATGACGCCGCGGTCGTGCATCGTCTCCGGCGTGATCTCGTCGCCGGCCTCGAAGCGCTCTTCGAGCGTGGCGAGCGTCACCTCGATCCACTGCTTGCGGAAAATGTTCGTGAAGCCGCGCTTCGGCAGACGCCGCTGCAAGGGCATCTGTCCGCCCTCGAAGCCGACCTTGCCGGAGTAACCCGAGCGGGACTTCTGTCCCTTGTTGCCGCGCCCGGCGGTCTTGCCGAGGCCGGAGCCGGGGCCGCGCCCCACGCGCTTCTTCTTGTGCGTCGAACCCTTCGCCGGGTGCAGGTTGTTCAGACCGATTGCCATTTCCGAAACCTCTATTCGACTATCCGCAAAAGGTGCGGGACTTTGGCGACGACGCCGCGCATCGCGGGCGTGTCGGGGCGCTCGACTACTTGGTTGAGCTTCGTGAACCCGACGCTGCGGACGACTTCCTTCTGCGTCTTCGGGAAGCCGATGGCGCTGCGGTAGTACTGTATCCGAATCTTCGCGCCGCCGTTCTGCTGCTGGTTGTTCTCGCCCGCCATCGCTTACAACTCCTCCACTTGCTTGCCGCGAAGCCTCGCGACCTCGAACGGGTCTTTCATGTTGAGCAGGCCGTCGAAGGTCGCGCGCACGACGTTGTGCGGGTTCGCCGAGCCGAGAACCTTCGTGCGAACGTCGTGGACGCCCGCCGCCTGCATGACCGCGCGCACCGCGCCGCCCGCGATGACGCCCGTGCCTTCCGAGGCCGGCTTCATCAGGACTCGGCCCGCGCCGTGCTCGCCCACAATCGGGTGCGGCAGGGTGTTGTTGATGAGCGGCACGCGGATCAGATTCTTCTTCGCCGCCTCGATGGCCTTCTTGATGGCGACGGGCACTTCGCGCGCCTTGCCCGTGCCGAAGCCGACGTGGCCCGCGCCGTCGCCGACGACGACGAGCGCCGCGAAGCTCAGGTTCTTGCCGCCCTTGACGACCTTCGTCACGCGGTTGATGGAGATGACCTGATCGGTCAGGTCAAGCCCCTGAAACGGGATTCTCTGTCTCGGTTGACGCATCGCTTACCTTTCTCTGCAAACTCTCAGGCCGCGGCCTCGTCCGTCGTTTCCCCGGCGGCCTCTTCGTCGCCGCGCTCGTTCTTGTTCAGTCCGGCCTCGCGCGCCGCGTCGGCCAGCGCCTTGACGCGACCGTGGTAGCGGAAGCCGCCGCGGTCGAAGACGACCTGCTCGATGCCGGCGGCGGCGGCGCGCTCGGCAATCGCACGCCCGACGCGCCGCGCGGCCTCGATGTTTCCGCCCGTCGAGCCGCGCAAGTCCTTCTCGACCGAGGAGGCCGAGGCAATAGTCACGGCGCGCTCGTCGTCAATCAACTGCGCGTAGATGTGATTGAGGCTGCGGAATATCGCGAGGCGCGGGCGCGCCGCCGTTCCGTGAACGCGGCGGCGGATGCGCGTGCGCACGCCCCTCCTGACCGCGGCTTTGTCCTTCTTTGCCATTCTCTTTCGCTCCTTAGCCCCGCGCCGTACCGATGCGACCCATTTCGCAAGGGGTGATTCCCCGTCGGGAACCGCGTGGCTAAACTTGAAAACTTTACTTGCCGGTCTTTCCGGGCTTCAGCTTCAACTGCACGTCGGCGTAGCGCACGCCCTTGCCCTTGTACGGGTCGGGCTTGCGCAGGTTGTGCATCTCGGCGGCGACCTGACCGAGCTTCTGCTTGTCGATGCCGGAGAGCGTCAGCGTCAACTGGTACTGCTGAATCGAACCCTTCGCCGCGACGCGCTCGCCCTTCACGTCAATGCCTTCGGGCAGAGGGAACTCAATCGGGTGCGAGTAACCCAGAGAGAAGACGATCTTGCGGCCCTGCACGTCCGCCTTGTAGCCGACGCCGACCACGTCCATCTGCTTCGTGAACCCTTCGGTCACGCCGACGACCGCGTTGTTGGCGAGCGCGCGGGCCAAGCCGTGCGCCGCGCGCTGCTCGTCCGACGCGCGCTCGGCCTGAAGCTGGTCGCCTTCGAGCTTGAACGTGATGCCTTCGGGCACGGGCGTCCGCAGGGTGCCTTTCGGCCCCTTCACCTCAAGCTCGCCGTCGCGGATCGTGACCGTGACGTTCTTCGGGACGGTGATAACTTTCTTTCCGATGCGAGACATATCAACCTCAGTGAGCAGTGAGCGGTGAGCAGCCAGCAGCGAGAACAGTTTTAACCGCTCACCGCTTACCGCTCACTGCTCACTAATAAATTTCTGCCAGCACCTCGCCGCCGACGTTCTCTCGCCGGGCGCGCTTGCCCGACATCAGGCCGCGCGAGGTGGAGACGATGTTGATGCCGTAGCCGCCCAGCACCTTCGGAATCTCGGTCGCGCCCATGTAAACGCGGCGGCCCGGCGTGGAGACGCGCGACAGGTGCGAGATCGAGCTTGTGCCGCGCGCGTCGTAGCGCAGGAAGATGCGGATCGTGCGGCGCACGCCCTCGCCCTTCGTGACAAAATTGTTGATGTAGCCCTCTTCCTTCAGGATGCGGGCGATCTCCAGCTTCAGCTTCGACGCCGGGATGTCAACGCGCGAGTGCCTCGCGGCAATCGCGTTCCGCATCCGCGTCAGCATGTCGGCAATAGGATCAGTCATTACTCAACTCCAAAAAGCGATTAGCTATTGGCTGTTAGCTTTTGGCCGAACCATGACTACGCGGCTCGGACTGTTAACTGCGGCCATAGACAAAGCTAAGAGCCAACAGCTAAAAGCTAACAGCTACTCCTCACCAACTCGACTTGACGACTCCGGGAATCTGCCCCTGGAGCGCCAGCTCGCGGAAGCAGATGCGGCACAGCTTGAACTTGCGCAGGTAGCCGCGCGGGCGACCGCACCGCTGGCAGCGCGTGTAGGCGCGGGCCGAAAACTTCGGCTTCCGGTTCGCCTTCGCGATCATGGACTTCTTCGCCATATCTCTTCTCTTCTCTCTTTAGGTCTTACTGCCGGAAGGGCATCCCCAGCGCGCGCAGCAGCGCACGCGCCTGCTCGTCGTCGCGCGCGGTCGTCACAATCGAGATGTTCATGCCGCGCGTCTTGTCCACCTTGTTGAAATCAATTTCGGGGAAGATCAACTGGTCGCGCACGCCGAGCGTGTAGTTGCCGCGCCCGTCGAACGCCTTGGGCGAGACGCCGCGGAAGTCGCGGACGCGCGGCAGCGCAATCGAGATCAGCCGGTCGAGGAACTCGTACATCCGGTCGCCGCGCAGCGTGACCATCGTGCCGATGGGCATCCCCTGGCGCAGCTTGAACGACGCGATCGACTTCTTGGCGCGCGTCGTCACAGGCTTCTGCCCCGTGATCGAGCGCAGCTCGTCCGCGCCCGTGTCAACGATCTTGGCGTTGCCGATGGCCTCGCCCAGACCCATGTTGATGACGATCTTCTCAAGCCGCGGGATCGCCATCCTGTTCTCGATGCCGAACTCCTTGGCAATCGCCGGGGCGATCTCCTTCTGGTAACGCTCTCTCAGTCTCGCTGCCATCGCTCACTCCGTTCGCAGTTTCCAGTTTCGAGTTTTCAGTTTTCAGAAAAGCCTTTCCGCTTCGTGCTGAAAACTAAAAACCGAAAACCGAAAACTATCACTCCCTGTCCAAAGCCTGACCGCTGCCCGAAGCGACTCGGCCCTTCGCGCCGTCGCCCGCGACTTCGTAGCGGACGCGCGTCGGCTTCCCCGAAGCGGGGTCAATCAGTTGGACGTTTGAAATGTCAATCAGCGCCTCTTTTTCGAGGATGCCGCCGCCGCGGCCCGCAGCCGGGTTCGGTCGCTGGTGGCGCTTGATCATCGCGACGCCCTCGACCCTGACCTTGCCCTCGCGCGGCCTCACCTCAAGCACGCGCCCGCGCTTGCCGCGGTCGCGGCCAGCCATGACGACGACCTGGTCGCCCTTCTTAACTCTCGCCCGCCTCATTCCTGTCTGTGCCATCTCTCAAATCACCTCCGGCGCGAGCGAAACGATCTTCATGAAGTTGCGGTCGCGGAGTTCGCGCGCCACTGGGCCGAAGACGCGCGTGCCGATGGGCGTGTCGTCGGGCTTGATCAGGACGCACGCGTTCTGGTCGAAGCGAATGTAAGTCCCGTCCTTGCGCCGGACTTCTTTGACGGTGCGGACGACGACCGCGTTGTGCACCGTGCCCTTTTTAACTGCGCCGTCGGGCGCGGCCTCTTTCACCGTGACCTTGATCTTGTCGCCGAGGCTCGCGCGCGTGGCCTTGGTCGAGCCGCCCACGGTCTGAATCATCTCGACGCGTCGCGCCCCCGAATTGTCGGCAACGTCCAAGGACGTTTGCATCTGGATAGCCATAGCTCACCTCATTGCGGATTTGGGAATTCGGATTGCGGATTGGAAAACCGGCTGTCCCCATAATCCGCAATCCGAAATCCGCATTCCGCAATCCTATTTCTCCGCCTTCTGAATGATCTCGACGACGCGCCAGCGCTTGTGCGCCGAGAGGGGCCGCGTCTCGACGATGCGAACCTTGTCGCCGACGGTCGCGCCCTGCTCGTTGTGCGCCATGAACTTCGACGTGCGGCGGACGTAGCGGCGGTACTTCGGGTGCTTGACCAGGCGGTCAACGCGCACGACGCACGTCTTCTCCATCTTGTCCGACGCCACGACGCCGACCTTCTCCGAGCGCCGACCGCGCTTGCCCGCTTCCGCGCCGCTCGCGTCGCCCGCCTGAGCGTCAACACCCGCGGCCTGCGCCTGCGCCAAGCTCTCGCCCGACTCGGTCGCCTCCGCCGCGTTCTCCGGGGCGGTCGTCGTCACTTCTTCTTTCGTCTCTTCTGCCATCACAACCTCAACGCCGAATGCGGAGTGATGAATGATGAATTTCGAGCGCCTCGCGCTGTCCCTGATTCATCATTCCGCATTCATCATTCATCATTTACTTCGCTGCCAACTGGCGCTCGCGCATCATCGTGTTGATGCGGGCGAGCGACTTCTTCTCGCGGCGGACGGTCTTGACGGCGTCCACGTCGCCGAGCGCGAGCTTGAAGTTGAGGCGGAAGAGCGACTCCTTCAGCCGCCCGGCCTCTTCCTTCAACTCGGCGTCGCTCATGTTGTGCAGGCGCTCCAACTCGTCGTGTCTCTTCATCGCTTAGACCGCGCCCCCTTCCTGCTCCGCGCGCGAAACGAACTTACACTTGAGCGGGAGCTTCTGCGCCGCCAGGGCCATCGCCTCGCGCGCCATCGCCTCGGAGACGCCCTCGATCTCGTAGAGGATGCGGCCCGGTTTGACGACCGCGACCCAGTGGTCGGGAGCGCCCTTGCCCTTGCCCATGCGCGTCTCGGCGGGCTTCTTGGTGATCGGCTTGTCGGGGAACATACGAATCCAGATTTTGCCGCCGCGCTTGACGTGACGCGTCATCGCGATACGCGCGGCCTCGATCTGCCGGTCGGTGATCCAGCCCGGCTCCAGAGTCTTCAGTCCGTACTCACCGAAGCTGATCTGGCTCCCGCGCGTCGCCACGCCGGTCATCCGCCCCTTCATCTGCTTCCGGTGCTTAACCTTCTTCGGCATCAACATGATGAATACCCTTTGGCTGTTGGCTATTAACTTTTAGCTACTAGCCAGACTCGGCACAAAACTTTTTAATCTCAACCGTCCGCCGTCAGACAAGGCTAAAAGCCAATAGCTAACAGCTAACAGCTTCCCTACCTTCTCCCGCCGCCGCCGGGGCCGCGTCCGCGACCGCCCGGCCCGCCCGGGCCTCCCCTGTCGCCGCGTTCGCCACGACCGCGCGGGCGTTCGCCGTCTTCGCGGTCGCGCCGCGGACGACGCCCGTCGCCGCGCTCGGCGCGAGGCTCGTTGATCGGGTCGGGCTGGGTGCCGCGGGCCATCGCCGCCTTCGGGTCGAGGATTTCGCCGCGGTAAATCCAGCACTTGACGCCAATCTTGCCGAAGGTCGTGTGCGCCTCGGCGAAGCCGTAGTCAACGTCGGCGCGCAGCGTGTGCAAAGGCAAGCGCCCTTGCAGGTGCCACTCGCTGCGCGCGATCTCAGCGCCGTTCAGGCGGCCAGAGACCTTGACCTTGATGCCCTGCCCGCCGAACCGTAGAGTCTCTTCGACCGCCTTTCGCATGGCGCGGCGGAAGGCGATGCGCTTCTCAAGCTGCGCCGCGATCTTCTCGGCCTGCAACTGCGCGTTCAGCTCCGGCTTGTGAATCTCCTGGATTGAAACCAGGACTTCCTTGCCGGTGCGGGCGGCGATGTCGGCCTTGAGCTTGTCAATCTCCGCGCCCTTGCGACCGATGATGATGCCGGGCCGCGAGGTGTAGATGATGAGCTTGAGGCGGTTGGCCGCGCGCTCCACGTCAACGTGCGAGACGCCCGCCCCCGCGAAGCGCCCCTTCATCTGCGCCTTCAGCTTCAGGTCTTCGAGAAGGAAGTCGCCGAACTGCTTCTTCGCGAACCAGTGCGAATGCCAGTCCTTGTTGTAGCCGAGGCGGAAGCCGTATGGATGAACTTTCTGACCCACAATCTTCTCCTGAGTCTATTCCGTCGTCTCTTCGGTCTGAGCCGCTTCCGTCTTCCTCGAAGCGCGCTGCGTACTCTTCTTCTCAGCCGCAGGCTCTTCCGTGGCCGCGGCCTTCTTCGATGCCCCGCCCTTGCGCGCGGCAGCCTTGCCGTCGCCAGCCGTTTTCGGCGAAGCCTCCTTCGCGGCTTTGCCCGCCGGGGTCTTGCCCTTCGCCTTCGGAGCCGTGTCGTCGCCCGACGAGACGAGGACAGTCACGTGGCAGAAGTGGCGCTGCTCGCGGTAGGCGCGGCCCTGCGGCGCGGGGCGCACGCGGCGTCGGTGCTTGGTCGGCCCCATGTCAACGAAGCAGGTCTTGACGAAGAGGTCGTCCGGGTCAACCGCGACGTTGTTGCGCTCGGCGGCCTCGGTCGCGTTGGCGATGGCCGAGCGCAGACACTTCTCGATGCCCTCGGCGGCGCGCTTGTTCGTGAACTGCAAAATCGCCAGCGCCTCGCCCACGCGCTTGCCGCGTATCATGTCAACGACGAGCCGCGCCTTCTGCGCCGACCCGCGTAAGTATTTCGCACTCGCTCTCGCTTCCATGCTTACCTCAGTGATGAGTGATGAGTGATGAGTGATGAGCAAGAGCGGATTCTCTTATCACCCATCACTCATCACTCATCACTACTTAGCTGGCTTCGATGTCTTCTCGGCCTTTGTGCCGGAGTGACCCTTGAAGGTGCGCGTCGGCGCGAACTCGCCGAGCTTGTGGCCGACCATGTTCTCCGTCACATAGACGGGGATGTGACGCTTGCCGTTGTGGACGGCGAAGGTCAGGCCGACGAAGTCGGGCGTGATGGTCGAACGACGCGACCAGGTCTTGATCGCGGGCGGGCGGGAAGCGTCGCTGCGAATCTCCTCGACCTTCTTCTCAAGGTGCCGGTCAATGAACGGGCCTTTTTTGACTGAACGTGCCATCTCTTTTCTCTACCTAAAAAGTTTCTTACTTCACGCGACGGTCGCGCACGATCATCTTCGAGGTGCGCTTGTTCTTGCGCGTCTTGTAGCCGCGCGTCGGCTGGCCCCACGGGGTCACGGGGTGGCGACCGCCGCTGGTCTTGCCCTCGCCGCCGCCGTGCGGGTGGTCAACCGGGTTCATGGCGACGCCGCGGACGTGCGGGCGGATGCCCTTCCAGCGCGAGCGCCCGGCCTTGCCGTAAGAAATATTTTCGTGCTCGACGTTGCCGATCTGGCCGACGGTCGCGTAGCAGACGACGGGGACGCGCCGCACCTCGCCCGAAGGCATGCGAACCTGCGCGTGGTCGCCTTCCTTCGCCACCAACTGCGCGAAGCCGCCAGCCGAGCGAACCAACTGCCCGCCCTTGCCCGGTCGCAGCTCGATGTTGTGAATCTGCGTCCCCAAAGGGATGTTCCGAATCGGCAGCGCGTTTCCGGGCAGGATGTCCGCGTCGGGGCCGCTCATGACCGTCTTGCCGACCTCGATCCCGGCGGGCGCGATGATGTAGCGCTTCTCGCCGTCGAGGTAGGTGACGAGCGCGATGTGCGCCGAGCGGTTCGGGTCGTACTCGATCTGCGTGACGCGCCCCGGAACTCCCGTCTTGTCGCGCTTGAAGTCAACGATGCGGTAGAAGCGCTTGTGCCCGCCGCCGCGGCGGCGCACCGTGATGTGGCCGTTGTTGTTGCGGCCACTGATGCGCTTCTTCGGCTCAAGCAGAGACTTCTCCGGCTCCGCCCCTGGCGTCAGCTCGTCGCGCGTCAAATAAGTTTGATAACGGCGCGACGGCGATGTCGGTGTCAGTTTCTTGATGCCCATAACAGTTTTCAGTTTTCGGTTTTCAGTTTTCAGTTTCCGTCATCAGCAAAGGCTGAAAACCGAAAACTGAAAACTGGAAACTAGATGCTCTCGCCGTAATCGAACGGAGCCTGCCCGGCCTTGAGCGTGACGTAGGCCTTTTTCCACGAAGGCTTGCGGCCCTCGTGACGCCCGCGGCGGGCCATCTTGCCCAGGTAGTTGATCGTGCGAACCGAGTCAACCTGCACGTTGAAGATGCGCTCGACGGCGGATTTGATCTCCGGCTTCGTCGCCTTCACGTCAACGCGGAAGGTCAAAAGCTGGCGACCGTCCTGCGACTCCTCCTTGGCGACGAGCGCCTTCTCGGTGATGACCGGCGCTTTGATGACATCCCAGATCGTTCTCATCTCGTTTTACGCCGCCTCCTCTTCCTGCGTGCCCGCGGCGGCTTCGCCTTCCTGTTCGCCGTCGGCGGCAGCAGCCGCGCCCGCCTTCTTCGGGTCGAGCTGCGCCTGCAACTGCTCGGCTGCGGAGCGCGACATGACGAGCTTCTCGTGGTAGAGCACGTCGTAGATGTTCACGCCGCCCGCGCCGACGACCTTCGCGCCCTTCACATTTCGCGCGGCGAGCAAGAGGTTGTCGTTGTCAATCGTGTCAACGACCAAGGTCTTGCCCTCGAGGCCGAGAGCGGACAACGCGCCGACGAAATCCTTTGTCTTCGGCTGGCCGAGCACGAACTCCTCGACGACGACGAGGTTGCCTTCGCGCAGGCGCTCCGAGAGGGCCGAGCGTAGCGCGCCGCGGCGCATCTTCTTCGGCATGTCGTGCGACCAGTCGCGCGCCTGCGGCCCGTGGACGTTGCCGCCGCCCTTCCACAGCGGCGAGCGGATCGAGGCGATGCGCGCCCGGCCCGTGCCCTTCTGCTTCCAGAGCTTCTTGCCGGAGCCGGACACGTCGCCGCGCGTCTTCGTCCCGACGGTGCCCTGACGCGCGCCCGCGAGATAGGCTTTGACCGCGGCGTGGATCAGCGCCTCGTTCAACTCGACGCCGAACACCGAGTCCGACAACTCGAAGTCGCCGACCTCTTCGTTCTTCAGATTGCGAACCTTGACGGTAGGCATTTGCTTTTCACTCCATCACTGCCGGGGTTTTCGCTTGCCGGGTCGCGCGGGCGGTTCGTCACTCCTGCCGAAACGCCTGCGCGCCCTCGTCGTGCCCCCCAGCACGAAACTTACTTCGCCGCTTTGCGGACGACGACCACGCTCCCGTTCGCGCCGGGCACGGCCCCGCGAATCATCAGGAGGTTGTTCTCGGCGTCAACGCGCGCGACCGTCAGGCCCTTCACCGTGACACGTTTGTCGCCCATGTGACCCGACGACCGCGTGCCCTTGATGACGCGCGAAGGGTACGCCGACTGGCCTATCGAGCCGGGCTTGCGGACGTTCATCGAGCCGTGGCTTTCGGGGCCGCGGTTGAAGTGGTGGCGCTTCACGGTTCCCTGAAAGCCGCGCCCCTTCGACTTGCCGACGACCTCAATCGTGTCGCCCTCGGCGAACTGGTCAACGAGAACCTTGTCGCCGACGTTGACTTCGCCGTCGCCCTCGACGCGAATCTCTTTCAGCACACGCGTCGGCGGCGTGCCCGCGCCGGTCTTCTCGAAGTGGCCGCGCATGGGCTTCGTCACGTTCTTCACCTTGACGGGCCGCTCTTCGACGAGTCCCAACTGGACTGCGTCGTAGCCGTCCTTGCCCGCGGCTGACTTCTTCTGCACGACGACGCACGGCCCCGCCTTGACGACCGTCACCGGCGTGACCGTCCCGTCCGCGGCGAACAACTGCGTCATGCCGACTTTCTTACCGATGATTCCGTTAATCATCACTAACCTCAGTGATAAGTGATAAGTGATAAGTGATGAGATAAGTGCTTTTTCTTATCACTTATCACGCATCACTTATCACGCTCGCGTTAGCTTCTTCCGAACGCCTTGATCTCGACATCGACGCCCGCGGGCAGGTCGAGCTTCATCAGCGCGTCCACGGTCTGCGGCGTCGGGTCGAGGATGTCCATCAGACGCTTGTGCGTGCGAATCTCGAACTGCTCGCGCGACTTCTTGTCCACGTGCGGCGAGCGCAGCACCGTCCACTTGTTCTTGGAAGTGGGAAGCGGTATCGGCCCCGCGACGCGCGCGCCCGTCCGCTTCGCCGTCTCGACGATCTCCGACGTGGACTGGTCGAGCACGCGGTGGTCGTAAGCCTTGAGCCTGATTCTGATCTTCTCGTTCAGCATTTCTTTTTAGCCTTCAGCTTTCAGCATTCAGCCGAAGCCCTCGGCTCTTCGGTTTCGACCAAAGGCCGAGGGCTTGTGAACTACTACTCGACGATTTCGGAGACGGTGCCGGCCCCCACCGTCCTGCCCCCCTCGCGGATGGCGAACCTCAGGCCCTTCTCCAAAGCGATCGGCGTGATCAGCTCGACCTCCATCGCCACGTTGTCCCCCGGCATCACCATCTCCACCCCCTCCGGCAGGTGCGCCACCCCCGTCACGTCCGTCGTCCGGAAGTAGAACTGCGGGCGGTACCCCGTGAAAAACGGCGTGTGCCTCCCGCCTTCTTCCTTGGTCAGCACGTAGGCCTCGGCCCGGAACTTCGTGTGCGGCGTGATCGACCCCGGCTTGGCGATCACCTGCCCCCGCTCCACGTCCCGCCGCTCCACCCCCCGCAGCAGCAGCCCCACGTTGTCGCCGGCCACCCCCTCGTCCAACAGCTTCTTGAACATCTCGACCCCGGTCACCACGGTGTTGCGGGTCGGGCGGATGCCGATGATCTCGACCGCCTCGTTGACCTTCACCCTCCCCCGCTCGATCCTCCCGGTCGCCACCGTCCCCCGCCCCTGGATCGTGAAGATGTCCTCGACCGGCATCAGAAACGGCTTGTCCGTGTCCCTCGTCGGCGTCGGGATGTAGGCGTCCACCTGCGCCATCAGCTCGTCCACCGTCGCCTCCCACTGCGGCTCGCCGTTGAGGGCGCCCAGCGCCGAACCCCGCACGACGGGGATGTCGTCGCCGGGGAACTCGTAGGCCGACAGAAGCTCCCTGACTTCCAGCTCGACGAGGTCCAGGAGTTCGGGGTCGTCCACGGCGTCCACCTTGTTCATAAACACCACCATCGCCGGCACCCCCACCTGGCGGGCCAGGAGGATGTGCTCGCGGGTCTGCGGCATCGGCCCGTCGGTGGCGGCGACGACCAGGATCGCCCCGTCCATCTGGGCCGCCCCCGTGATCATGTTCTTGACGTAGTCGGCGTGCCCCGGACAATCGACGTGCGCGTAGTGCCGATTAGGCGTCTCGTACTCGACGTGCGCCGTCGCGATCGTGATCCCGCGGGCCCTCTCCTCCGGCGCGTTGTCGATGGAGTCGAAGCTGCGGAAGGCGATCTTCGGGTTGTGCTTGGCGAGCACCTTCGTGATCGCCGCCGTCAAAGTCGTCTTCCCGTGATCGACGTGCCCGATGGTCCCGATGTTGACGTGCGGCTTCGACCGGTCGAACTTCTCCTTCGCCATGTTCTCTCTCGCTCCTAACGAATGTTTTTGTCTTCAGTCCTTCGTCTGGGTCGCTTCGCTTAAACCAGCGAGAGAGGCGACCCGCCTGTGTCTTCGTCAAACTTTACTTCGCGACGCCCTGCACCTTCGCCACCACCTCGTCGGCGATGTTCTTCGGCGCTTGGTCGTAGCGCTCAAAGTGCATCGTCGAGGTCGCGCGGCCCTGCGTCATCGAGCGCAGGTCTGTCGTGTAGCCGAACATCTCGGAGAGCGGGACGTAGGCCGTGACGACCTGCGCGCCTCCGGGACGCGGCTCCATCTTCTCGATCTGCCCGCGGCGACGGTTGAGGTCACCGTTGACGCTGCCCATGTACTCTTCCGGCGTGACGACTTCGACGCGCATGATGGGTTCGAGCAGCACGGGCTTCGCCTTCTTCACCGCGTCCTGAAACGCGAGCGAGCCGGCGATGTGGAACGAGCGCTCGTCGGAGTCAACCTCGTGGTACGAGCCGAAGACGAGGTCAACCTTGATGTCCACGAGTTCGTAGCCGGCGAGGAAGCCGCGCTCCATCGCGTCGCGCACGCCCTCCTCGGTCGGCTTGATGAACTCGCGCGGGATCGCGCCGCCCGTGATCTTGTTCTCGAAGACAAACCCTTCGCCCGGCGCGGGCGCGATCTCCAATTCGACGTGGCCGTACTGGCCGCGTCCGCCCGTCTGGCGCTTGTAGCGCTCGACGCCCTTCGCCGGTTGCGTGATCGTCTCGCGGTAAGCGACCTGCGGCTTGCCGACGTTGGCCTCGACGCCGAATTCGCGCTTCATTCGATCAACGATGATCTCAAGGTGCAGCTCGCCCATGCCGGCGATAATCGTCTGCCCGGTCTCCTGGTCGGTCGAGACGTTGAAGCTGGGGTCTTCCTGCGCGAGACGGCTCAAGGCAGTTCCGAGCTTGTCCTGGTCGGCGCGCGTCTTCGGCTCGACGGCGACGCGGATGACGGGCGCGGGGAACTCCATCGCTTCGAGGACGATGGGCTTGTTCTCGTCGCACACGGTGTCGCCGGTCGTGACCTGCCTCATGCCGCCGATGGCGATGATCTCGCCCGCACTCGCCTCCTCGATGTCCTCGCGCTTGTTCGCGTGCATCCGCATCAGGCGACCGACGCGCTCCTTCGTCCCCTTCACAGAGTTATAGACGTAGGAGCCGCCCTTGACCGTGCCCGAATAGATGCGGACGAACGAGAGTTGGCCGAGGTGCTTGTCGGCCATGATCTTGAAGACGAGTCCGGCGAAAGGCGCAGAAGCATCTGCGGGACGCGACTCAACGTCGCCCGTCTTCGGGTTCGTCCCTTCAATCGCCGGGATGTCGAGCGGCGACGGCAGGTAATCAACAACGGCGTCGAGCAGAGTCTGCACGCCCTTGTTTTTGAAGGCCGAGCCGGTGACGACGGGGACGAGCTTGATCTCAATCGTGCCCTTGCGGAGCGCGGCGCGAATCTCGGCTTCGGTGAACGACGCGCCCTCGTCTTCGAGGTAGCGCTCCATCAGGTTCTCGTCAACCTCGGCGGCGGCTTCGAGGAGCTTGTGGCGCATCTCCTGCGCGCGCTCCTTCAAGTCGTCGGGAATCTCTATGGTCGAATACTCCGCGCCCTTCGTCTCGTCGTTCCACACAAGGCCCTTCATCGTGATGAGGTCAACGACGCCCTTGAACTGGTCTTCGAGGCCGATGGGAATCTGCAAGGCGACGGGGTTCGCGCCGAGCCGCGTGATGATTGACTCGAACGAGCGGTCGAAGCTTGCCCCGGCGCGGTCGAGCTTGTTGATGAAGCAGATGCGCGGCACGCCGTACTTTTCGGCCTGACGCCAGACGGTTTCGGACTGCGGCTCGACTCCGGCGACGCCGTCGAAGACTGCGACCGCGCCGTCGAGGACGCGAAGGCTGCGCTCGACCTCCATCGTGAAGTCCACGTGGCCGGGCGTGTCAATGATGTTGATGCGGTACTCGGTGCCGCTGCGCTTCCAGAAGCAGGTCGTCGCGGCGCTGGTGATCGTGATGCCGCGCTCCTGCTCCTGCTCCATCCAGTCCATCGTCGCGGTGCCCTCGTGCACCTCGCCGATCTTGTGCGAGACGCCCGTGTAGAAGAGCACGCGCTCGGTGGTCGTGGTCTTGCCGGCATCGATGTGCGCCATGATGCCGATGTTTCTGAACTTGTTCAGGTCTTGCTTAGCCATTGCCCTTACCACTTGTAGTGTGCGAAGGCCTTGTTCGCCTCGGCCATGCGGTGCGTGTCGTCCTTCTTCTTGACGGCGTTGCCGCGGTTGTTGGCGGCGTCGAGCATCTCGCCGGCGAGGCGGTCGGTCATCGTCTTCTCGCCGCGCGCGCGCGCCGCGCCGACGATCCAGCGGATGGCGAGCGAGCCGCGCCGCTCCTGCGGGACTTCAATCGGCACCTGATAGGTCGAGCCGCCGACGCGGCGCGACTTGACCTCGACGGTCGGGCGCACGTTCTCGATGGCGCGCTTGAACATCTTCAAGGGGTCTTCGCCCGTCTTCTCGCCGACCTGCGCCAGCGCGTTGTAGAAGATGCCCTCGGCGGTGGACTTCTTGCCGTCCCACATCAGGCCGTTGATGAACTTCGTCACCAGCGGGCTGTTGTAAACCGGGTCGGGCAGCACGTCACGTCTGTCAACAACTCTTCTTCTTGGCATAGTCGTTTTTCAGTCAACTCTTACTTCTTGCCCTTGGCAGCACCCGCGGCAGCGCCGCCCTTGGGCCGCTTCGCGCCGTACTTCGAGCGCCCCTGCTTGCGGTCGTTGACGCCGACCGAGTCGAGCGTGCCGCGGATGATGTGGTAGCGCACGCCCGGCAGGTCTTTGACGCGCCCGCCGCGGATGAGCACGATGGAGTGCTCCTGAAGGTTGTGGCCGACGCCCGGAATGTAGGTCGTCACCTCGACGCCGTTCGTCAGGCGGACGCGCGCGACCTTGCGGAGCGCCGAGTTCGGCTTCTTCGGCGTCTGCGTATAGACGCGCGTGCAGACGCCGCGCTTCTGCGGCGACTGCTGCAAGGCCGGGCTGGCCGTCTTGTACTTCACGGCCTGGCGGCCCTTGCGAACGAGTTGGTTGATTGTCGGCACAGCTTTTCGATCCTTAACTTAAAGGTTCAACTTTCGGCCACGCGCCCCGCTCAAGGCGCAATGGGCTGCCCTTTCCTGCCTCTTACCGGAAAACGTTCCGGCAGTCAGCGCAAGAGCGGCTCGCCCTTGGTTGTCCTAAATTAGTGGGGGACGTTCTGACTTCTAAAAGGTGCGGATGCTGGCCTCCCCTCCGGCCAAAACTTTTCTGTGGCGTCGCCTTTTTATAAGGATGCGGGGTTTTATAAATGCTTGACGCCCCGCTTTGTTTCGCTCTTCCCCGACCGGGACGCTTCGGCTTTCGTCAAACGGAAGCGCGGCGGAGAAGTTTACGCCACAATACTTGTCAACGACTCGCGGCCCCAGCGGGCGCTTGAGCCGGGCAACGCCTCCACACCGTCAGAACCACCGTAGCGTTGCACTGTTGGGAAATGGACAGTAAGTCCAAACGAGAGACTATACGGACGACCCGCGCCTCTGTCAAGCGCCCGCGAGACTCGTTACGTGCGGCCTCAAAAATTCATGCTTTCCGCGCGAGAAATTCTGTTAAAGTTCCCGCCAAAAGAATTCGGAAAGGCGAAAATCTTAGATGCGCTTCAACCCCGAAGAGTACATTACAGTCCACGAGCGAATCGAAAAATTTTACGCGAAGCACCCGCAGGGGCGGATACTGACCTCAATCGTCGAGCACAACGCCGAGACGGGCTTCGTCCTCGTCCGCGCCGAAGTCTATCGCGAGCCTGACGACGCATTGCCCGCCGCGACCGGGCACGCATACGAACTCCGCTCGGCGGGCCACGTCCAGCAAGGGTCTTACGTCGAGGTCGGCGAAACGTCGGCGGTCGGGCGGGCGCTCGCGCTCCTCGGCTTCGAGGTGCGGCGCGGCGTGGCGAGTCGCGAGGAGGTCGAGCGCGGCTCGCGCAAGGCGCAGACGGCGGCGAGGCAGGCTGAGCGCCCCGCAGCGCCGCCGCAAAAGACCGCGCCGCAGGAGGCCGCAGCGCCGACGCCGCGTCAGTCCGCGCCCGCGGCGGAGCCTGTCGCAGACCTCGACACGCAGATTCTCGGCGCGGCGGAAGAACTCGGCTACGACGCCGCGAAGGTTCGCAAGTGGGTCAACCAGAAGTTCGAGGTCACGGGCGGACTCGGAAGCCTCACGCCGCACGACAAGCGCGAGGTCTTGAAGATTTTTCAGGAGCAGGCAGCACAACCGCAGCAGAAGGCCGCGAGGAAATGAGCGCCCGGCGGAATGGGGCGGAAACGCGAAGCGGACTCAGGTTCATCGTATGTGAGGCGGCGTGCGAGGCTTCAACTCGTCATGCGACTTTCAAAGTCCGCCGCATTCGTTTATCGAATTGCACACATGGCCGCCGTTCGGCGGGCGGGTCGAGGGGAGAAATCAACCATGCGAGAGAAGGATACGCGGCGAGAATTTCTGCGGGCGTCGGTCGTCGTCGGCGCGGGGCTTGTGCTGAGCGCTTGCGCCAAAAACGGCACGCAGCCCGCGCAGCCGAACGACAAAGAGTCTGCCCAGTCGAAAGGCGAGCAGCCCGACGAGGAGAAGAAGTCCGACGAAGATAAAGAGCAAGACGAGGACGAGGATAACGAGAAGGGCGGCGAGGTCACGGCCACCGAAGACCTGATGCGCGAGCACGGCGTCCTGCGCCGCGCGCTTCTCGTTTACACGGCGGCTGCGACGAAACTCCGCGCGAACGCTTCGAGCGTGCCGCCCGACGCCTTGCAGAAGACTGCCAACCTGTTCCGCTCGTTCGGCGAGGACTACCACGAGAAGAAGCTCGAAGAGGCTTACATCTTCCCCGCCGTGAAGAAGGCCGGCGGCGAGGCGGCGAACTACCCCGACATCCTCGTCGCGCAGCACGACCGCGGGCGCGAGATCACCGAGTACATCATCGCCGTCACGCGCGGCGCGAAACTCGGCGGGAACGCAAGTGAGTTGGCGAAGGCGCTCGACGCGTTCGTGCTGATGTACCGCAACCACGCCGCGCGCGAAGACACGATCATCTTCCCCGCGTGGAAGCAGACGATGACGCAGAAGCAGATTGACGAGATGGGCGACAAGTTCGAGGACATCGAGCGCGAGCAGTTCGGCGAGGACGGCTACGAGTCGGCGGTCAAGCAGATCGTGGACATCGAAGGCAGCCTCGGCCTCGCAGACATCTCGCAGTTCACCGCGCCGCCCCCGCCGAAGTTGCCAAAAGATTAACACGTGGCTGCGCGTGCCAACGTGCGCTGTTTCTTACGCGCTTATCGTTGCTCTGGGTGTTGAAACGAATTCGGAGTGGTGAAAGATGAAAAGGGCAGCAGCGTTTCTCGTCGTCCTGCTCGCACTCGTAGCCGCCTCGTGCAATCGTCCGCAGACCGGCTCGACCGTCGTCCTCGTCGTGCGCCACGCGGAGAAGGCTTCCGACGTCGACGACAGCCCGCTGAGCGACGCGGGCACGCAGCGCGCGCAGGCACTCGCGGGCGCTGCCGCCGACGCGGGCGTGAGCGCAATTTACACGACGCAGTTCAAGCGCAACCAGGACACGGCTCGCCCGCTCTCCGAGCGCACGGGCGTCGCACTCACGCCAGTGCCCGTCAACCTTTCGAACCCCGGCGATTACGGGAAGAGTCTGGCGAAAGACATTCTTGAGAAGCACGCGGGCCAGACCGTCCTCGTCGTGGGACACGCCAACACAGTGCCCCTCATCGTCGAAGGCCTGACCGGAAAGCCGGTCGAGGGCGGAGACGCGCAGTATCAAGATTTATTCGTCGTCATCATCCCGCCCTCCGGCCCTGCCAGAGTGATAAAGACTCGTTACGGCCAGCCGTCCGGCGGCTGACGCACGACAAGCTAACCGACACCAAGTTATCAGTCGGCTGGAGCGATCTGGTACTGCTCCAGCTTGCCGTCGGGCATTTCGTATGTCCACGCGCGCAGGGTCTTCTGCGGGAACCTGATGATATAGACGCGGAGCGTCATGCCGCCGCGCAGGCCCTGGCTGACCTGTGTGAACGACTGCGGCGTGCCGAGAGGGCCGAGGCCGCTCGCGAAGTCTTTGAGCGCCTCATCATTGAAGTAGGCGTTCGCGTCTTCGGTAAACAGCGAGCGGTCAATCGTGCCGTGTTGCAGGCCCTCGAAAATCCTGCGCGCCTGTTCGAGCTTGCGCGGCGTCGCGGGGTCGTCGGTCGCGAGCAGGAGCGGCGAGATTGCGTCGGCAATGTCGGAAGCCGCGCCCGCCGCGTCTTGATTCGTTAGCACGGCGACGGCGACGCGCTCGTCCGGGTAAACCACGTTCTCGGACGTGAAGCCCGACACCTCGCCGCTGTGCTCGATGGAGCGGTGGCCGGACGCCGACCGCACGTCAACGCCGAGCGCGTACCTCGTGCCCAGTCCGTTCGCGAGCACGACCTCGCGCTCGAACTCGCGGTAAGACGCGGGCTTCATGACCGACTCGTTGATGATCGAGATGTCCCACCTGGCGAGGTCTTGCGCGGTCATGGCGAGTTCGCCCGCCGCGAACATCCAGCCCTTCCCTTCCTTCGGCGCGGGCCGGAGCGGGCCGATGCCGTAACGCAGGTAGCCCGCCGGGTCTGAGTCGCCGAGTTTGTGCTCGTCCGTGTTCGTGACGCTCGCCATGCCGAGCGGCGTGAAGACGTGCTCGCGCAGGAAGTCGAGCAGAGGCTTGCCCGCGACCTTCTCGACGATGACCCCGGCGATGACATAGTTCGTGTTGCTGTACTGCCACTTCGTGCCGGGGTCGAAGTCCAGAGGCTTGCGCGCCCAGGTGTCCATGATCTGCCGCGCCGTGGTCGGCTGCAAGACGAAAGGCATCACGTAGTCCTGCGGCCAGTAGTCCTGATAGCCGGACGTGTGCGAGAGCAGCTCGCGAATCGTGACTTCGTTGGCGCGCGTCAGGTCGGGGACGTACTTCGAGACCTTGTCGTCGAGCGAGAGCTTGCCCTGCTCCTGCAAGAGAAGGATGGCCGCGGCGGTGAACTGCTTGCTGACGGAGCCGATGCTGTAGCGCATCTCCGGCGTCGCGGGCAGGCGCGGGTCGAGCCGTGCGTCGCCGTAGGCTTTGACGTAGGCGATCTGTCCGTCTTTGACGACCGCGACCGAGGCACTCGGCACGCCCGTCTTCGCCAGCACGTCCGCGCTGATCTTATCAATCTGTGCGCGAAGCTCCGGCGAGAGTTGCGTCTGCGCGAGGGCGGTCGAGGCGGCGAAAGTCAGGAGAATGAGAGCGGCGAAACGATAAAGGGCGAGCGAGCGTCGGCGCAAGGTTTTTCCTCCGAATGGCATGAAGTTTTGTGGCGCAGACATTATAAAGGAGTTCCATTCTTTTCGACACCGCGCGCGTCGAAACTAACACTAGCGATAAAGTGGCAAAGGCCGGCGCGAACTACGAACGCTCGCGCCGGCCTTCTTCACCAAACTCGGTTCACGCTCAGCCGCTCAGTTGCGCGCCATGCCTTTCGAGTTCGGCGAGCCGAGTTGCTGGAAGAG
This sequence comes from Pyrinomonadaceae bacterium, assembly GCA_035652995.1. Classification (GTDB taxonomy): domain Bacteria; phylum Acidobacteriota; class Blastocatellia; order Pyrinomonadales; family Pyrinomonadaceae; genus QHXN01. Next base: position 562 of record DASRCS010000271.1, on the reverse strand, counting down.
GAAGGCGTAGGTGTCGGCCAGCTCTTCGTTGCGCTGCCTCCTGGTTGAGCCGAAGCCGTGGCCCGCGTCGTAGTCAACCCGAAGCAGGACGGGCCTGCCGCTCGCGCTCGCCGCCTGCAAGCGCGCGGCCATCTTCGCCGACATCCAGGGTTCGACGCGCGGGTCGTTGATGCCCGTCGTCAGGAGCACCGCCGGATATTTCACGCCGTCTTTGACCTTGCTGTACGCGTCCATCGCGAGGAGCGAGCGGAAGCCATCCTCGGTCTTGGTCGAGCCGAATTCGGGGATGTTCGGGACGCCGTTCGAGGTCGTCTCCGAGCGCAGGATGTTGTTGTCGCCCACTTGATCTATCGCCGCGCCGAACAGGTCTGGGCGCTCGGTGATGGAGTTTCCGATGAGGATGCCGCCCGCGCTCCCGCCCTCGCCCGCGAGGTGTTCGGGACTCGTGTACTTCTCGGCGACGAGATACTCGGCGCAGGCGATAAAGTCCTTCCACGTGTTCGGCTTCGTCTTGCCCTTGCCCGCCAGATGCCACTCCTCTCCGTACTCGCCGCCGCCGCGC
>DASRCS010000270.1:0-14481 GCA_035652995.1 Pyrinomonadaceae bacterium | reverse complement strand
GCGTCACGAACCTTTCGGGCGCGGGGGCGAAGCGTCGGCGCAGGTAAACTATGTGACGCCCGCCGTCCGGCTCGAAGACGGCGGTCTCGGTCAGGTAGTAACGGCTGGTCGGGGGAAACATACGTTTTAAGACCTCACGCGGCTGTCTCGGAATACCTCAAGGGATTCTGTTGATGCCGAGGCCGCTCAACGGCCCGCCCTGGTAGAGCGCCGCGAGGCGCTCCTTCTGCTGCTGGTACGCGAGGTAGATGCTCGTCCCCTTGTGGTCGAAGTCGAGGTCGTTGACGCTCAGCACGCGCATCCCCAGACTGACCTTCGCGCGTATCGGGTTGAGCGCCGGGTCGAACGCCTCCTCGGTGATGCTGAAGTCGGTGAGGCGCACGGGCATGACGCGGTTCTTGCTCCACACGAAGAGCGCGAGCGGCGTCTCCATCGGCGTGATCTCAAGCGTGCCCGACTGCGCGAGCCTCTGGTTTGCGAGTATCTGATTGGTCGTCGGATAGACGATTGTTTCGAGCGCGGCGAGGTGCGCGTGCAGCCCCAACTGCGCGACCGTCTTGTTCTGTTCGGGGAACTCCAACTGGTCGGTCGCGTCTATCTCGGCTTCGAGCTTGATTGTCTCGACGGGCGGCCCCGTCAGCCTCAGAGCCTCGGAGCGGTCGCCGCCCTCGCCGCTGTGGACGCTCCTTATCTGGAGGCTGCGGCTGAGCGTGTCGGGGTTGTATTGCAGCGTGACTATTCGCTCGACGACCGATGTCGTCGGGTCAATCAGCACGATGCCGCCTTTCAGCAGGCGCGGAGAGTTTGCAAAGGTGCTCATGTATCGTGTCTCACGATCTGATTATGTCGGGAAGAGCGAAGCGACGCCTTTCTACGCGGGTTAATAGGTCTTGCCCATCGCGGGGAATTCCTCAATGACCCCGCCCAGCGTTGTTATGATCTGACGGCACGCCGAGCAGATATAGCCGCCCGTCTGCGTCGCGCTGACTCCCCAACGCAACACCTGTACCGCCTTCCCCTTGTTGCTGTCCCTCAGAGCTTTTACCCAGATCGCAACATTCGCCTCGGCATGCACGATTTCTTTCCCGAACGACGGAATGATCTCAACATTCAGTTCGCGCAGCCGAGCCAATTGGCCTTTGGTAAATCCCGCCCTAGAATTCACCGCCGCGGCCAGGCGGACTTCGTCTCCAACTTTCACCTCAACAAACGCGATGGCCTGCCCCTTGGGGCGGCGCATGCCATGAATCTCGCCCGCGGCGTCTTTCAGAGCGCCTGGCTTGGGCCTGTTTTGCGCAGTTGGCGCTGTCGAAGTTTTTTTCGGCGCGGCGGTCGTCTGCGTCTTCTTGCTGCCCTTCGAGTCTTCCGGGTCCTCTCCCTTCTTGCCCCCGACCTTAGTGGAGGTTTCTTCCTGTTGTTGTTTCCCTGCCTGCTTTGATGGGGTCTTCTTCTTCCCACCCTTAAAGCCCGTCGGGTCTTCGTCCGTTCTGCTGACGCGGGTCGTGCGCGTCTCTTCGCCTTGGGTTGTGGGCTGTTTTGGCAGCGCCTCCGGCGGCTCGAAATCTTTCATTGGCACCGTGCTGCGCGGAAGCTCCTCTACTACGGGTGTCGATTTCCTATGCGGTGTTAAAGTTTTTTCAGTGGCGGTCATCCCGGCCCGGTCCCCGCCGCCCGGTGGCCGCCGCATAGGGCCGCCCTTCGGAACAGCAGCCGTCACCGGCTCGGACGGAGGCCCTTCGCCTGCGCCGGGCAGTCCAGTCGGAACCCTCTCCTGTACAGGTGCGGAGGGTTCGCCGCCGCTCACGAGCCTTTCCATTGCGAGCGCCCCAACCACCGGGATCACCTTATCTGCGCAATCTAAACTCGGCCCGGACCGACAGGCGTTATAGGCTTCGCCGGCCATCTGTCCGGTTTGCGCGCCCATAACGGCAGCTCCCAGGAACGGGTCAATCGCTGTCAAGGCGAAGGCTTGGACGAACGGTGCCGGGGAAGTGATCTGGTTGAACTGAGCTTCCATGGCATCCTGCCGCGCCCATTCGGCCCTTTGTTTTTCACGCTCGAATTCATCACGTGCTTTCGCCTGCTGCCACGCCAGAAAACCATCTCGAATCTTGATGACTAGCGGTCTCTCGTCCTCGGTGAAAAGTTGGCGAGGCTCGTCGTAGTCCTCGTAATAGTATCCATAGTTCCAAACCTCTTCGCCCGTCGGACTCCACAAGCCGTCATGTAAACCTCTCTTGTATGCCCAGTTATAGAGGTGATTTTCCGCCAGTTCTATACGATCCTCTATTGGTCTGGCCCTAATCTTGCGGTCATTCTCTTCCCGCTCTTCAATTCTTTTCTTGGACTCATTATATTCCTTGTAGATTTGCTCATCGGTGAAGCCGCCCGGTGCGAATTTATCCGGCGCTGTATTAGAACGTTTAGAACGCTTGGCCGGCTTCGCCGCTTTCACGACTGGCTTGGCAAGACCCCGCTTGGAAGTGTCCAAAGCCATAGGGGTAGGCCCAACCGCTTCATCCTCTTCGTCGGTGTCCTTCTGTGAAGCCACGATTAAGGCTTCCCTGATGGCAAGGTCTCGATCACGACCGGCATAGTTCGGCTGCTTCAAGCGTTCGTTCACTTCGCGGAGTTGCCGGGCGATGTCCTCGTCGGAATCAGGAGCGCGCGACAGCCCGACGCCGCAGGCGGGAAGATTGCCGGAAACAGTGCTGCCGTTTGCGACATCGCGCGCTGCAACTTCCGCGCTCGATTCAAAGATGCCGTGTGGCTCATTGAATGGCGGCGCACCGGCACCACGCTGCTGAACGACGTGCGCGAGTTCGTGGGCAATCAGCCTTCTGCCCTCCCCCGTGTGCGGCGCGTAACGACCGGCAGAAAAAACGATGTCTCTCCTGACGGTGTAGGCTCTGGCGTGGACAGCCCGCGCTGATTCCTCCGCCCGCGCATCGGTGTGCACGCGCACGCGACTGAAGTCGTGACCGAAGCGAGACTCCATGAAGCCGCGTGTCTGCGCGTCGAGCGGACGGCCCGGCGAGCGTAAGACCTCCTGCACGACGGGCGGGGCTTCTGACAATTCTCCGTGCGAGTGGCCGACGGAAGTGACCGCCTGTCTTTGCAGGCCCGGCGCTTGGCCGTGTTCGAGTCGGTCGGGCATGCGCGTTATGCGTTCGGCGACGAGGTCGGCCTCCGCCTCGAAGCGGTCGCCCGGCTCGCTCACGTTGAGCTTCGTTTGCAACCCCGGCGCGCGTTTGCTTTGGCAGTCTTCGCACTCGCCCGTCGTCCCGGCGTTCGCCCCGCACGCGCACTTGCGCTGGATGAGCGGCCCCGGCTTCTGCTCGGGGCACTTCCATTTATTCCGGTCGAGCGGCTTCTCGCCGGCGAACGTCGGCGGCTCTTCGAGATACTTGTCTCCCTCCTTCGACTGGCGCTTGTCGGCCTTGCCGTTAACCTCGACGAGAGTCGTGTTCGCGCCCTCGTGCCCTTTCACCTCTTCGTCGGCAACGTCTGTCGGCCCGCCGTAAATCCGCGTCACCTTCTTCTCGATGGCCTTGGCGCTCGGACTCTGGACGCCGCTCCGCGGGTCGGTTGAGCGCAGCGACTCGCTCGAACTCGTCTCCGGCAGGCCGCGCGCGATGGCCCACTTCTCCGTCTCTGTGTACGCGTCAACCTCCATCGTGTAGTGAGTCTTCCTCACGTCTTCGGTCTGGTTCTGGTGGCGCACCTCGTGGAAGAAGGTCTGCGCGGCGGAGTTGCAGTCGGTGCTCTTGATGATGCCGACGAGTTTATCGTCGGGCTTGTTGACGCCGACGGGATGCACGATCTGGCTCGTCCAAGTCTTGCCGTCGAACTTCCACTGCTTGACGTCAATGCGCTCCATCTTCTTCACGTCGAGCGAAGGGAGTTGAGAGACGACCTTCTTGTCTTCGGAGCAGAGGATGCCGAGGACGCACTCCTCGTCCCAGCCCGTCGAGCCGCCCTTGAACAGCTCGACGTTCGAGATGACGGCACCGACCGGCGGCAGTTCGACGCCGAGCGGAACGGGCGGCGTTCCCGTCGGCTTGAACTTGCCGGCGAGCGCGGCCTCGTGCCCGCCCTCGCAGCGGTTGACGAAGAACTCGAAGAGGCGGTCGCCGGGGTCGTCGGGGATGTCTTCGCTCAGCCGCTTCGGGATGACGCCGCCGGGGCCGAAGATGTAACTCAACTCGTAGTTGTAGGAACGGACGAGCAGTTCGAGTATGGCGTCCTCGTCGCCGCCCGTGGTCGGGCCGTCGAGCATCTCGTGGATGAGGAGCGCCTTGCGCTGCTCGGTCAGCACGAACTTGCTCCCGCCCTTCCGCCACGTGTTGACGATCTCGCGCGCCTTGTCGTCGCTGTCCGGGTCGCCCTCGATGTCGCCCGTCCTGTCCAGCTTTTCCAGGTACTCCAGAAGCCACGAGTCGGGGAAGCCGAACGTGCCGAGGATGAGACTTGAGAAGAGTCCCCTGATCCAACTCGCGGCATCGCCTGTCTTGCGTTGCAGGACGTGCGACGCTCCCTGACCTTGACGCGGCGCGGGCGATGCGCCCTGAGCGTGCGACGGCTTGGCCGACGCCGTCGCTGCGGGGATTCGGAGAGCCGACGCAGCCTCGACGTTCATCGTTGCCGCTTCGATGTTCGTCGCGGCCTCTTCGACCGCCGCCGCGGCCTCGTCCGCCGCGCGCTCTTCGGGGCCGTCGGAAGGCCCGACCTCAAGCCTGCCGTCGAAGTGGCCGACGCCGCCCTGCTGTACGACGTGGGCCAACTCGTGTGCGAGCAGACGCCTTCCCTCGCGCGTCTCCGGTCGGTACTGCCCCGACGCGAAGACGACATCCCTGCCGACCGTGTAGGCGAGCGCGCCCACCGCGCTGGCCGACTCCGCCGCGCGCGCGTCGGTGTGCACGCGCACGTGAGAAAAGTCGTGGCCGAGGCGCGACTCCATCAGAGCGCGCACTGACGCCTCAAGCGGACGGCCCTCGGAGCGCAGCACTTCTTCGACGACCGCCGGCACAACGTCGGGCACGTCGTGCGTCGAGGCGCGGCGTCTGATTGCCAACTTCCTGCCGTCGTGCTCGTCGCACCCGCACGTCTGTCCGGGCGCGGCCCCGCAGGCGCACTTGCGCTGCATGAGCGGCGCGGCGGACTGCGCCGCGGATTTCCCGCTGCGCGCCGCCCGCTGCGGCTGCGGCCTGACTTTAACGCGCGTGCCCAACGACAAACCTCCCGGCCCGGCCTTTGCCGGGTCGCTTCGACTCGATCACTCGGCGGTCTTCCTGGCCTTCGCCTTCGCCTTCGCCTCTTCGGCCTTCTTGCTGGCGGCCCGCCAGTTCTTCAGGTACAGGCTGGCCTGTGTGCCTTCCTTCGACTCCAGCTTCGTCTTGGCGGCGGGATTCTTCTGGACGGCCTCCTCCAGCAGCAGCGGGTAGATGCGCGCGTAGGCATCCGACTTGTCCTTGAGCGCCTTGAGCTGCGGCGCCTGCGTCTGTTTCGCGCCCGCGACCCAACTGCTCCCGGCGTCGTCCCCCTCCCACGTCGCGCCCGGCGTCGCCCAGCCGACCGTCCTGTCCGAGTGCCTGCGTTTCATGTGCGCCGCCGAGACGAGGAAGGCGTACTCGGGCTTGGCCGCCGCGGTCGGGTCGGCCTTGATGTCGTGGGCGGCCTGCTTCGCAAGTTTGGCGAACTGCTTCGCCTGCGTGTTGTCCTTCTTGGCCGCCTCGAGCGCGGCGGCCTCCTTCTCGTACTGCTCGCCCGCGATCTCGATGACGGCGACGACCTCGGCGTAGTTGAACTTGTCCGTGACCTGCACGGGGCCGCGCCCGATGAACTCGAAGTCGCCGGACGCACCGGAGGGGTTGACGGCGAGCTTCCGCTTCACGTCGTCGGGCGAGTCCTTCTCGTTGGGCACGTAGGTGTCCTTGAGGTAGGACATGTTGCGCTGAACCTTCTTCGGGTCGTCTTGCCACTTCTGGCTGCCGCCGCCGGGCGCGGAGGTGGAGCCTTGCGTCTCGGTGAACTGGCGAAACTGGTCGGACTCGACGAAGGCGTGCGAGAGGTAGTTGGCCTGCGCCTCGACCGTGTCAATCTTCATGATCTTGAAAGCCTCGTTGAGGCTGTCGAGATACCTCTTGGCCTTGTTGGCGGTGTCGGCGCTCTTCTGGAGCGCGGGGTCGTCCGCGTCCTTCGCCATGTCGGGGTAAATCTTCCTGAGCAAGTCCATCGAGATTTCGGGCGCGGCGGGGATGCCGCGACCGCCCTCTTCGACCGTGCCCTTCACCTCACCCCAGCCCTTCTTGTAGTCATCGAACGACTGCGTGCGCGCGTTGTGCTCGCCGTAGATTTCGGCCCATGAATCCTTCTCATCCCCGGCGGCCTGCCCTGACGGCTGCCGGGCCGGCTTGTCCGCATCCGCCTTCCCCGCGCGCTGCTTGTCGAGCGACGCGTCCCCTTGCCCGGACTTCGCCGGCAATAGCCCCATCCTGGTCTGCTGAGCGACGAGGTAGTTCGTGAGCATCTGCTGCTCCTGAGCCTTCTCAAGGTTCTGCCCGATGAGGTCCTGCTTCGGCTTGAAGGGCGTGGCCGGCGCGGGCGGGAGATTGTCGGGCCTCTTCTTGCTGCCGCCGGAGCCGAGCGGGATGGTGACGGCGGGGTGGAATTTGTCCAAGGGGTCCGGCTCCCGCTGGACGGAGGGCGCGGAGGCGCGCGGCGCGCCCTGCAAGGGCGGCGCGAAGCTCCCGCCCGCGACTGCCTCGGAGGCGCGCGCGGCCTCGCGCTCGCCGGCCTCCCCGGGGCGGCTCACCTCCGCCGCCGACAGGTCGCCGCCGCCGCGCGGCGCGGCCCCCTTCGCGCCCGCGCCGCCGCCGCCCTGCTGGACGACGTGCGCCAGCTCGTGCGCCAGAGTCTTCCTGCCCGCATCGGTGTCGGGGCGGTAGTGGCCGGAGCGGAAGACGACATCGCTACCGAGCGTGTAGGCGTGTGCCGAGACGGACTGCGCCGCCTCGTCGGCGCGGGCGTCGGTGTGTATTCGGACGTGCGAGAAGTCGTGGCCGAAGCGCGACTCCATGAAGCCGCGTGTCGGCGCGTCGAGCGGCTGCCCGCCGAAACGCGCGGTCTCCGTGACTTCGGGCGGGGCTTTCTCCCTCGCGCCGTCGCTTTCGCTCATACTTCGGCTGTGTGCTCTCGCGTCCGTCTCTCGCATCGAGTCGGGCAAACCCGATGCCCCGCGCGCGGGCGGGTTGACCGAGACCTGCCCGAAGTCATGACCCGCGCCCTGCGCGACTGCGGGCGGTGCGCCCCCGGCGCGAGACTCCGGTTGAACTCTCGACGAGACGGGCGGCTTCAACTCGCGCGCCGGCGACGCGAGCGTTCGCGCGGGTCGCGCCGCGGCGGGCGCGTTCGTTGATTTAACCGGCTGGCGCGTCGTGTCGCTCATCGCGCGAGACCTCCGTACACCGAGCGCGCGATCTGCGCGCCGACTTGGTCAGGCTCCGCGCCGCCCTCGCTTCTGAACTGCCCCGCGTCTATCCGCACGCCCTCGCCGAACGACGCGAGCGACGGCGGCACGCCTTCTTCAGTCAGAAGCCTCGTCAACTCGCGCGCGAGCGCGTCGCCGATGTGGTGGCGCTCGGCAGGCGGGAAGCCTTCGAGCAGAAGCTCCCCGATGTGCAGTTCGACGTTCGGCGCGCTCACAGCCATCCTCCGCTCTCCGCCTCCGTCAGAGGCCGCTCCATCTTCTCGTACTCGCCGCGCGCGGCGCGCAGTATGTGTGCCATCGAAACGCCCGCGCCCTCGTCCGCCGCGAGGAAGGCGGCGTGCAGGGCGATGTTTCGTATGTGTCCGCCCGCGACGCTCAGGCGCGAGAGCTTTTCGTAGTCGAGTCCTTCGGTCGGCGTGCCCGGAGGGAAGACGCGCCGCCAAATCTCGGCGCGCTGCGCGGCGTCCGGGAAGGGGAAGTGGACGACGAAGCGCAGCCGGCGCATGAAGGCCGTGTCGAGCGCGGTCTTGAGGTTCGTCGTCAGAATCGCAAGGCCGCGGTAAGACTCCATGCGCTGGAGAAGGTAGCTGACCTCGATGTTGGCGTAGCGGTCGTGGCTGTCCTTCACCTCGCTGCGCTTGCCGAAGAGCGCGTCGGCCTCGTCGAAAAGGAGCACCGCTCCGCTCTCCTCCGCCGCGTCGAACACGCGGCGGAGGTTCTTCTCCGTCTCGCCGATGTACTTGCTCACGACCTGCGACAAGTCTATGCGGTAGAGGTCGAGCCGCAGGTCGCCCGCCAGAACTTCCGCCGCCATCGTCTTGCCCGTCCCGCTCGAACCGGCGAAGAGCGCGCTGATGCCGAGGCCCCGCCCGCCGCGCGCCGCAAATCCCCACGACTCGTACACCACGCCGCGGCGTCGAACGTGCGCGGCGATCTCGCGCAGCATCCGCAGTTGATATTCAGGCAGGACGAGTTCGCCCCATCCAGCCGCTGGCTCGATGCGCTGCGCGAGGTCGTCGAGGCGCGCGCGCCCCCGGACGCGGCAGGCCGACCACAAAACTTCGCCCATCTCTTCGCGCCCCGCCGCCGCGAGCGCCTGCGCGCCCGCCGCGCGGATCGCGTCGGCGCTCAGGTTGAAGTGAGAGACGAGCGTTTCGAGCTGTCCGTTCAGCTCGTGCGCCAGAGGCCCCAAAGCGTTCTGCCAGAGCTGCTGCTGCTCCGCCGCGCTCGGCTTTCGCACTTCCGCACTCAACGAACGCCGCGCGCGCAGACGCAGAGACTCGCGCGCCGAGACGAAGAGCATCACGCCGACGCTCTCGACGAACGAGACGACCGCGTGCGCGCCTTCGCCTTCGCCGACCTCGACGAGCAGCGCGCCCTCCTGCAAGACCGACTCGCGCTCCCACAGCCGCGCCAGAGCCTCACGCTCGCCGACGCCCTGCGGCACGTCAGCCGAGTGGAGCGCGTACAGCCTTCGTCCGAGCATGGCCGACGCGGCGGCGGCGACCGCGCGCCTGCCCGAAGCGTCCGCGCCCGACAGAGAGACGACCGGCAACGCCTGCCCGCGCTCCTCGCCCGCCCAAGATTCCGCGAGCCTGTGCGCGAGTTCGCGGTGCGAGGGCGGCAACTCACTCGGCGTCTCGACCGGCTCGACCAGACCGCGCAGACGTTCGTCCAGATAAGTGATGCCGGTCAGGTGATGCAGCACGCGCTCGTCTATTCGCAGTCGCGCCTGCGTGAGCGCGTCGCGCCCCGCGTCAACTTCGACGAGCCGCCAGTAGCGGAGCGGTGACGCGGGCGAGAGCGCGCTCCAGTGAGCTTCGTCGAGCGCGGCGAGCGCGAGGCTGAACGTCGGGTAGTCGCGCCGCGCGTCGCCCTGCGCCTCTGCGCACAGGCGTGCGAACGACGCGTCGAGTTCAACGCCCGCGCACAGAAGGAGCACGTCGCGCTCGAATGACGAAAGCGAAAGCGCATCGCAAAGCACGGCGAGCGCCGCCGGACTCTCGTGCGCCCGCCCTTCGCCGCTTTCGCGTGTTCGCTCCGCGTGACTCTCACGCGTCTGCGCTTCGCCGCCCTCGCGCGTCAACTCTTCGTCGGGCGGAGCGCCGGAAGATTCGGCGAAGTCGGCGACGACGTTCGACTGCGCGGCAGAGCCTTCGACGACGTTCGCTCCTTCGACGGCGACCGTGTCGGGCGCGTCCGTCGCAGACGCGCCGGCTCGCGCGCGCGCGGCGTGTCGGGCGAGCGCGGCGCGCACGAGCGCGAGCCGCGCGACGAGGTAACGCCGGTTCTCCTCCTGCCAGTCGTTGAGTGCGTCGTCGGTCATGCGATGTCTGCGAGCGGCGCGTTGAAGGCGTTGGTCGCCGCGTCCGTGTCGAGCGGGCTTTCCGCGCCGTCAACCTGCAAGCGCACGAGGTACTGCGCGGGCCTCACGTCCTTGAAGGCAATCGAGAGGGCGCTCGTCGCCGGTGGCGGAGTGTTCGGCGGGAAGACTTCCTGGTACGGCGACTTGCGCTCGAAGCCGTATGCGTAAGCGGCGCGGTCGGGCGGCGGCGAAAGCTCGTTGAGCAGAAGGCGCACGCGCTGCTCGCGCCCGACCGCCGGGCTGACCGTCAAATCAATCGTGCCCGAACGAACGTCGGGGCTGCTCCCCTGCTGGCTGTTGACGACGAGCGCGTCAACGTGCGGGCGCAGGACGAACGCGACAACGTCGGACGCGACGCCGCGGTGCGCGGCGGGCGGCTCGCCCATCTGCGCGCCGTGAATGACCTGCACGCCCTGCACGCCCGCGGGCAAGTCGGGCGGCAGTTGGAAACTTATCTGCGCCTCGCTCACGTTGTTCGCCGCGGGGACGATTTCGGCGTCGCCGACGTTGACGCGCGTGTCTTCGGCGCGCAACTGCCTGCCGCGCAGCACGAGTATGTAGTCGTGAAGTATCGGCTGGTTGGCGACCGCGGGCGAGGCCGCGTCGGCGCGCGCGAGCAACTGCTCGATGACGGGCTGCTTGAAGGGGACGGCGTAGATTTTGCGCTCGCGCACGGGGAGCGGCGAGCGTATCGCGCCGCTGCGGCTCTCGATGAGCACGACCGAAACCTGATAGGCAGCAGTCGGTCGGTACTTCGCCTGGAAGGCAGTCCACAGGCGCGAAATCTCTTCCGTGCTGATTGACTGCGGGACGATCTTGATCTGCTCGACCTGCTCGGCCAGCCCCGACGCGAAGAGCGCCTGCAACTGCGGCGGCAGGTCGCCCGCGTCGAACGGCTGCTGCGGGAAGGGCGAGAGCGCGCGGCGGATGGAGTCGCGCGTCAGCACCGAAGCCTCGTGCAGAATCTGCATCCCGTAGCCGAGCAGTATCTCGGCGTGCAGGTCTTTCTCGCCGTACGCGGTCAGCAGGTAGTGAAGGTCTAAGGCGAGCGGCGGGTTCGTCAGTCGCGCGCCGTCCGCGTTGCGCGAGGGCAGCGCGGCGTTGCGCCAGGCGGCGTTCTGCGTCACCTGATAAAGGAAGAGGTTGAGCTGACTCTTTTCGGGCGACGCCTCCGTGATGATGCGGTCGGGCGCGAGCGCGCTGACCGTCACGTCGCCGACGAGCGGCTGCACGTTGTGGTCAACCACGCCGTTGTTGAGAAGGTCTTTCAAGACGGCGGTGACGGACGCGATGGCGAGCGCGGTACTCATCCGTCGCCTCCGCCGCGCCGGCCCAGGTAGTCTTCGAGCGAGAGCAACGGTCGCGGGCGCGCGGGCACTCGGCGCGACTCCTTCGGCGCGTCGCCCATGACGGCGCGCACGTGCACGCGCCCGATGGTCACGCGAATCGTCGGCGCTGCGTCCGGCTCTTGCGTATTTCTTTCGACCGGGAGCGGCGACGGCTTCGTCGCCTGCGGCACGGGCGCGAGCCTCGGCTCGACGATGCGGGCGCGTTCGTCGCGCGCCGACGCGACGCGCATCGCTCGCGCGTCATGCTCTTTCAACCCGGCATTGACCGCGCGCCTGACCTGCTCTTCGAGCGTCGGCCCTTCGACGGCGTGAGTTGTTCGCCCTCGCGCCGCCGCTGCTTCCTCCGACTGATTCGACGCGGCTTGTGATGAAAAACGGTCGTGCGGATTTTGAGTTTGGATTGTTGACTCCGCGACGGACGACGCCGCGCGTTCGTCGGACGTGCCGAAGTTGAAGGGAACGCTCGCGCGGCTCGATTCGGGGGTGTGCGATGACGTCGCGGTGCCGCGCATCACATCCGCGCGTGATGTCAAAGGCGGAGGCGGCGCGGCTGTGTTTCGCGAATCCCCGAACGGCGCGGCTTCGGCGACGCGCGGCCCGGCTTCAACGCTCTCCGTTTCAAACGGAGACGCCGCGCCGAAGAAGCCGCCCGTGACCGGCGGCTCGAAGAGCGACGCCACGCGCGGCTGCGCCACGGGCGTCAGGTTCAGGCTGCGGGCCACGAGGTTTTGTAAGTAGTCGCTCATCCGCCGATAGCTGAAGCTAGTGGCAACTGATAACAAAATGCCAACTCAACCCGGTCGCTCATTCTTCGGTTTGCTAACTCATCCGCCGATCATGTCCAAATAGAACTGCCTGCGCGCGGGGCTGAGCGCGAGTATGTCGGCCTCGCGCCAGCCGTAGGCGCGCGCGAGTTTGTGAACCTCGCCGAGCGTGCGCGCGGCCCACGCGTGAAGCTCGGCCCAGAGGAACTGCCCCACGTCGAACGCCTCGCGCCACTCGTGCGCGCAGCGCGTGCAGGCGAGCGCGAGTTGTACGTCGCCGCGCGGGTCTGCCTCGCCCATGCGCGCGGCGATGGCGTCCAGAACTTCACGCGGCAAATTAACAAAGGCCACTTCGTCGTCGCCGCGCCTCGCGGAAAGGATGCAGCGTTCGATGAGGACGAGGCGAGCGGCGTCAACGTCCGCGCCCTCCGCGACCGCCGCGAGGTCGAGCGTGTTCGGCAGACGGAACAGAACGTCGTAGCCCGCGCAGCCGAGCGCGCAAGTTTCGTCTTGCGTGTCGTGCCGTGCGGAGTTCAGTTCGCCCGCGCCGCGCAGTCCGCTTGCCATGTGCAAGTCGTCCGCGCTGCTCGGTCTGTCCGCACCGCGCAGTTCGTCCGCGCCGAAGGTCATCTCAAGCCGCTCGCCGCAGGCGGGGCAGGTCGTGACGCTCGTGAGCTGCGGGCCGAAGGTCGCCGCGCGCAGCGCGAGCAGGCGCGCGTCGCGCTCGCCGATGCTGAGGCGCGCGAGCCGTTCGGGGCTTTCGCCCGTCGCTGCCGAGAGCAGCACGACGGCGCGTGCGAGCGGCGTCTGGCCGAGGGCTTGTTCCCACGCGGACAGCAACTCTGCCGTAGAGAGTCGGCGCATAGACGCCTCACTGTGCCGGCTCGGTGAAGGACGGCTCGCGCGGCTCGGTCACGCTGTAGTCGCGCTCCCATCCTTCGTTCTCAAGCTTGATGTGCTGGATGGCGACGGCGTTGGCGTTGGCGTCGAGGTCGGGCATCGCCTGGTACTCAGAGACCCAGCAGCGATAGACCTTGTAGGCGATGACGCGCTGGCCCGCCTCGTTGTAAAGCTCGATGATGATGTCCTTCCGAAAATCCTTGAGCGAGACTTCCGCGCCGAGGCCGGAGCCGAAGTTCCAAACCTTGTTCGCCCACTTCTCGAACTCCGTGTCGTGCGTGACGCCGCGCTCCAAGGTGATCGCGTCGTACTCTGTGCGGCCCGGCGACTTGCGCGTCGTGCTGGGGTCGCCGCCCTCCCGGTGCTTGACGACTTCCGTCGAGCGCTTGAGCATCCCGACCTTGCTCACGCCGGCGACGTAGCGCCCGTCCCACTTGACGCGGAACTTGAAATTCTTATAGGGGTCGAACCGCTGCGCGTTGACGCTGAATTGGGCCATGACTCTCCTCCTTAGACATCGAGCTGTCCCGCCAGTTGCTGAATCTTGATGATGACGAACTCGGCGGGCTTCAGCGGCGCGAACCCGACGAGGATGTTGACGACGCCGAGGTTGATGTCGTTCTGCGTCGTCGTCTCCGAGTCGCACTTGACCAGATAAGCCTCGCGCGGCGAGCGCCCCTGAAACGCGCCCTGCCGGAAGAGGTTCTGCATGAAGGCCCCGAAGTTCAGGCGTATCTGCGCCCAGAGCGGCTCGTCGTTCGGCTCGAAGACGATCCACTGCGAGCCGCGGTACAAACTCTCCTCGATGTAGAGCGCGAGGCGTCGGACGGGGACGTACTTGTACTCGTCCGCGAGTTGGTCAGCGCCGCGCATCGTGCGCGCGCCCCACACGACGCGACCGTTGACGGGGAACGACCGCAGGCAGTTGACGCCGAGCGGGTTGAGCATCCCGTTCTCGGCGTCCGTGAGGTTCGCGTCGAGGCCCTGTATGCCGTTCATCGAGGCTTCTAATCCGGCGGGCGCTTTCCAGACTCCGCGCTGCGTGTCGGTGCGCGCCATCACGCCCGCGACGATGCCGCACGGGACGAAGGTGTCGGCTTGGCCCTCGCGCAGCGGGTCTGCTTCGACGACGCGCGGGAAGTAGAGCGCGGCGTTGCGCGCTTCTATTCCGGCGAGGCCGAGCGACGAGAGTCCGGCGACGGCCTTCGCCGCGGCGGTCGCGGGGTTCGCGCTCCACGCGGCGGGCGGGTCAACGATGAGCATGGCGCGGTGGTCGGCGCAGAACTTCATCGCCGCCTGATAGACCGAGGGCGGCACGTCGCCGCCGCGCGTGTCGGGCGGGATGCAGAGGAGGTTGAAGAGGTCTGCCTTCTTCAAGGCGTAGATGCCCGTCTTGTCGTCCTCGCTGCCGATGAAGTCATTGGCCCCAAGACCGTTTCCGTCCGAGCCGCCCATGCCGTCGCCGGTCGCGCCGTCGGCGGGAACTGCCGCCGGGAGTATGGGATTACCTCCGGCGTCGTGGTCTATGCCGATGTTGTCGGCCTGCTGATCCAGCACTCGGTCAACGCGGCGCGAGTTGTCGCCGACGGAGAGGTTGATCAGGCGTTCGAGCAG